>CALWTV010000277.1 GCA_944384555.1 uncultured Clostridia bacterium
CACTTGAAGATAGAATTGTTAAAAACGCTTTTAATTCATTGCTCGGTGGCTGTACCTGTCCGCGCGATTTTCCGGTATGTGTTTGCGGTCATCAACCCAAAATTAAATTGCTGACTAAAAAGCCTCAGGTTGCATCTGACGATGAACTTCAGGTGAATCCAAGAGCTAGAAGCGCAAAGCTCAGAACTGCAATTAAAATTTGAATCTAATTAATTAAAAAAATTTTTATAGCTATTTATATCGAAATTTAATTTAAAATTATAATTATAAAGGAGGCGGGAATATGACAGATGGATTTAATCACTCACGAGGAAACTATACCGCGAATATGTCAAACAAAGTGAGATTCTATAATTCATCACCGAATGTCAATTATTATAGAAAAAATCGTTCGCATGAAAATGTATACAGTAATCGTGTTCCCGCAGCCAACGGCAAACCTCGGACTGTTGGTTCAGATAAGTCTGCTAAAATTGCCGCAAATCTTCACGGATATGTAAATCCGTATGAATCCGTGAATAAAAATACTGCGGTCAGTAAAAATAATCCATATCGGAGGCAAATTGTAAACACAGTTCCGACGCAAAAAATAAGACGCGCAAACAATGGTCAGACTGCGGTTTCAAGAAACGTAAATTCACAGCTTAAACCAAGACGAATACCAGCAAGAACAGTTTCTGCCAATAAAAAAATTTCGCATGAAAATAAGCTGCTGCTTGGTGCGTCTTCTGCGGTAAATGCTGTATCAAATTCCGCCGCTGAAATTTATAAAAAAACAAAAGACGTATCTTTATCTATTGCAAAAGGAAAACATGCTGCCCCGCTTTATGATGACAAAATGCGTCCGCTTACCAAAGACGGAGAAATAAAAAAGGCACGTACCCCTATCCCGATTGCCACTATCTCTATTACGATAATTTGTACTTTGATGATAATGGTAATTGTATACAGCAGTGCTCAGGTTTATCAGTATACAATGGACGTCGGCGCCCTTGAATATGAAATAAGCACGCTTGCAAAAAAACAGGCTGAACTCTCACTTGAGCTTGAACAGAAAGATGATATACGTGTTATTGAAGATTACGCTACTAATGTAATTGGAATGGTTAAGGGAGATACGGTTGAAAAAAGATACATAACTTTATCTGGCGGAGAGAAAATCGAAATACTTGACCCTGATATAAAGGAAGATACTGAAATTTCAGCAAATTCAAATGATACGGGATTTTTCTCAACGATACTTTCCGCTATCGGTGAAAATTTTAACGCGCTGTTGGAATATCTCAAATAAAACTTTAATAAAAATATATAGTAATATATTTTCTGCCTGCTCATGAATAAAATACATTCTGCCATTCGGTAAGCAGGCAGAAAAGGTAAATATATTTTAAATTTTCAAAAATTCCCCTCATACTCGGATTTTTGAATTTGAAGTGGGAGGGGATTATCCCGGAATGGAGAGGGCATATGAAAAAAAAAAGGGGAAAGAACTGGCAGGCAAGGCTTGTAATATGTATTTTTCTTTTGGGAATGTGTATTCCAATCTATAAACTTTTTACCCTGCAGATTTTAAAATTTGACGAATATCAGAAAATTGTAATTGACCAGCTCACATTTGAAACTACGGTAAATCCGTCAAGAGGTAAGATTTATGACACAAACGGCAATCTTCTTGCTTCAAACGCAACTGTGTGGCTGATTTTTATTTCTCCTCAGGATATAATTGACGCAATGGCGGAAGCTGAGGAAAACGCAGTGGAAGTTGCTGCTCTTGAAAAACAAGGCAAAGCTGATGAAGCGGCAAAAATAAAAGGTGCCCCTGTATATTACGATATCGTTACCGAAGATGGGGTTCAGAAAAGCGTTAAAATGAATGAGCTTATCGCAACGCGCCTTTCTGAAATTTTGGATATTGATTATGATTTTGTAATCGAGCGTGCTGCACGCAATGGCAGACGCTATGAAGTTATGGCTACTGACGTTGAAAAGGAAGTAGCGGATCAGGTACGTGCTTTTATAGATGAATATGATTTGACAGACCAAATCCACCTTAAAGCATCAACTAAACGTTACTATACGTATGATTCGCTTGCCTCACATGTTATCGGATTCACAAACAGCGATGGTATCGGTATTTATGGACTTGAAAATATGTATAACAACGTTCTTGAGGGAACTTCCGGAAAATATATTACGGCACAGGACGCGCACAGTAATGATTTGCCTTTTGAGTTTGAAACTTATGTCGAGGCACAGAACGGTTATAATATTGTAACTACGCTTGATATGTATATTCAGTATGAACTCGAAAATCAGCTTGCACTTACTCTTGAAGAATCAGGCGCGACTGACCGTGTTACTGGCATAGTTATGGATGTTAATACTGGCGCAATTCTCGCAATGGCAACTGCTCCTAATTTTGATTTAAATAATCCATACACTCTTGACTCGTTATCACTTGCTAAAATGGAAAAAAGCGGTCTTACTCCGGGAACTGAAGAATATAATAAGGCGTATTACGAAAATCTTTATTATATGTGGAACAATAAGGCGGTTACAAATCTCTATGAGCCGGGATCTACTTTTAAAATTATTACTACCGCAATGGCATTTGAAGAGGGTGTGGTAACGCCGGAAGAGCATTTTTACTGCTCAGGTTCAATGAAAATTGACGGATATGCGACACCTATCGGCTGCCACAGACGTATCGGGCATGGTGATGTTACGTTTGCCGAGGGACTTCAGCAGTCATGTAACCCTACGCTGATGACAATTGCAGCAAGGGTAGGTCGAGAAACTTTTTATCAGTACTTTTTATCATTCGGCTATGGTTCACGTACCGGAATAGACCTACCCGGAGAAGTAAATTCAATTTATCATGATTACAAGGATTTTTCAAATGTATCGCTTGCGGTATATTCATTTGGTCAGACCTTTAAAACAACTCCGATTCAGCAGTTAACGGCAATAGCTTCAATCGCAAATGGAGGATATATAGTAACTCCACATCTGCTTAAGGAAATTACTGATGATGAGGGAAATGTAATCGAAACATATGATACTGATATCAAACGTCAGGTAGTTTCAACCGAAACTTGTCAGACCATAACTGAAATACTTGAAGACGGTGTATCCGGAAACGGAGGCGCAAAAAATGCGTATGTCAAAGGTTATCGTGTTGCGGCTAAAACCGGAACATCTCAGAAAAGAGATAAATTAAGCGAATATGGCGAGGATATTTACCGCGTCGGAAGCTGTGTTGCGTATGCGCCGGCAGATGACCCTCAGGTAGCCGTTATAATCGTAGTAGATGAACCTATGAAAGGCAATGTGTACGGAAGCGTAGTTGCTGCACCGTATGTATCAAAGCTGCTTGGATTTATTCTTCCGTATATGGGAATTGAACCGCAGTATACTGAAGAGGAATTGGAAAATATAGAAGTAAGTATTGGAAACTATGTTGGAGCAACAGTGGAAACCGCAAATGCCGACCTCGGATGGCGCGGAATAAATTATGTAATTGTGGGCGATGGCGATACGATTACAATGCAGGTTCCTAAGAGCGGAAGCACTATTTCCAAAGAAACTGGAAAACTTATTCTGTATACAGGAGATGCTCAGCCCAAAAACTCGATAACTGTACCTGACCTTATCGGAAAAACTGCTGAGACCGCAAACCGAATTTTGATAAACAGCGGCCTGAATGTTAAAATAAACGGTGCAAGGGGTGATGGAGCTACGGTTATTTCTCAATCGCCTGCGGCTGGTGAGGTAGTTTCAGAAGCTACGGTTGTTACAATCGAGTTCAGGCATATGGATTTGTCTGACTAAAGTTAATAATTTCAAATTTAAAAAGTAAGTTGCGGAATTTTTGAAGTGAGTTTTATAAAATAATTGAATGAATAAAAATCTCCGGACAAATCCGGATTGGATGTGCAAAAAGTTTTTATGATGAAACGTAAATTAATATATGCGTACATCACATGCTTTGACTATATTTGCTGTCCGGAGGTTTTTATGAAACTAAGTGATATTTTAAAACGTCTTTCTCCAGATTTTTTGTGCGGTATGAATTTGTCTGAATCCGCATCTCAAACGGAAATATCTAATATCGTTTCAGATTCTCGCAAAGTCACCGAAGGTTCTTTATTCGTCTGCATCGAAGGCACACATTCAGATGGTCATGATTTTATAAAAGATGCGGTAAAGAATGGTGCTGTTGTTATAGTGGCTAATCGCGGCAGACTTCCTCACAATATGGGAATATTAAAAAAAGAGGACATTTATTCAAGCAGTGACGTTCCATTATCAGAAAAAGAAAATAATGCTTTAAATCGTGATATTCCACTTATTGAAGTAGATAATACACGACGCGCTCTTGCTTTTTTATGGAGTGCATGGTATAATAAACCTGATGAATATATGAAAATAGTGGCTGTTACGGGAACTAACGGCAAAACATCTACCGCTTATATTTTAAGAGCGATTTTGAGGTCGGCAGGATATAAAACGGGTATTATCGGCACTGTACGTACTTTGATTGATGATACTGAAATTGATACCTGCGGTGGTTCTGATATGAAAGGCATTCCGTCAGCTATGACTACGCCTGACCCTGAAATTTTGTATCAAATTCTTGATAAAATGCGTGACAGCGGTGTTGAATACGTGATTATGGAGGCATCATCTCATGCACTTGAACTTCATAAACTTGACGCGCTCAAAATTGATACCGCTATTTTTACAAATCTTACTCCGGAACATCTTGATTTTCACGGAACTATGCAGAATTATCTCGCCGCTAAAACAAAGCTGTTTAAAATAGCTCCTGTCGGAATTATAAACGCCGATGACAAATATTCTGATGAACTTATGGCAGGCGCTCCTTTATGCAGATATATAACTTGTTCGGTGAATGTTGACCGCGCACTGAAAATAAATTCCGATACGCTTGCAGCGGATATCCGTCTTTTGGGAATTGATGGAGTAGAGTACTTATTTAATTCCGCAAGTGCAGTTTTCAGAGTCAGAAGTTTGATTCCCGGGTATTTTACAGTATGCAATACGATGCTCGCGGTAAGATGTGCAATGTTTTTAGGTATAGATATAATTACAATTCAGGATTCGGTAAGATGTATGGGAGGCGTTGACGGACGGCTTGAGCGTATCAGACTTGATGAAACCAAGGCGGATTTCGCTGTGTTCGTCGATTATGCTCATACTCCGGCCGCACTTGAAAGTGTACTTTATGCTGTCAGGGATTTCCGAAGTCAGAATCAAAAAATAATACTTTTATTTGGCTGCGGCGGCGACCGTGACCGGAGCAAGCGCAAAACTATGGGAGCGATTGCCTCAAAATTGGCTGATTTTTCTATAATTACATCTGATAATTCAAGAACAGAAAATAAAACTGAAATTATCTCGGAAATCATGCGGGGATTTGACAAGGAAAAGCCTTATATCGTAATAGAAGATCGCAGAGAAGCGATTAAATATGCGGTTGAAAATGCAAAAAACGGAGATATACTCCTGCTTGTCGGAAAAGGTCATGAAAAATATGAGATAGATGAAAATGGTAAACACCCGTTTGATGAAGCGCAGATTGTGCGTGACGCACTGGAAAATAAATACAAGAATGAAAAAAGCGATCTATGAAATTATGCTATCAAGTCTAAAATTTTAAAATATGTAAAACATACGATATAAAAACGTGATATAATTTATTTTGTTAAGGTTATTTAAAAATTTGGAAAAACATATAATATACAGAGGTTTAAGCGATGAGTGTTGAACTTAAAATAAAAACATTTTCTCCTACAGAGGCGGCTGAGATTACGGGCGGAAAGCTTGTTGAAATAGGAAATGGAGCGGACGGCAATTTTACCCGCGTTGCTATAAATTCTAAAGATGTCGGTGAAAAAATGCTGTTTACCGCTATACCCGGTGAGCGTTTCGACGGTCATAATTTTATGGCTGAAGCTTATGAAAACGGTGCGGTATGCTTTTTCGCAAACCGTATTCCGGAAGGTTTTGATAACGGAAACCGCAATTGTTCAGTGATTTTAGTAGATGATACCGTTAAGGCGCTCGGTACTTTTGCGCACGCTTATAAAAAATTATCTAAGGCAAAAACTATTGCCGTTACGGGAAGCGTGGGCAAAACTACCACCAAAGAATTTATTTATTCGGTTGCAAGCTGTTGTTTTAAAACCCGCAAAACCGAGGGTAATTATAATAACGAAATCGGTATGCCTTTGACTTTGCTTTCTATTGAGCCGGATGATGAGGTCGCCGTTATAGAAATGGGTATGAGCGGTCTTGGAGAGATTGAATATATGTCGCGCCTTGCTGAACCGGATATCGCGATTATTACTACAATCGGTACATCACATAT
>CALWTV010000278.1 GCA_944384555.1 uncultured Clostridia bacterium
AATTAAATTCACTTTCGGAGTTTCACTCAACATAAATATATCAATGGTAATATTTGTAACACTTTCACTTGTACTTGGCAGACTTATCGCGGAGAAATAAAAAAATCATGATAAAATTTATACTCGCTTCCGGTTCTCCCAGACGCAGAGACCTCCTAAATATGCTCGGACTTGATTTTGAAATCAGAATATCAAGCGCCGATGAAACTATTCCTGCCGGAATTTCACCTCATGATGCTGTCAAGCTGCTCTCACGCATAAAAGCTGAATCGGTATCCGCTGATTATGATGAATGCGTAATCGCCGCCGATACGGTTGTATATCTTGACGGTGAAATTCTCGGCAAACCTATTGATACAGAAAACGCAGTATCAATGTTGAAAAAATTATCAGGCAACAAACATCAGGTACTGACTGGACTTACTGTTTTATACCGTGGCAAAACAGTAAGCGTATGCGAATCAACAACAGTTATTATGCGGAACATCAAAGAATCTGAAATTAACGCTTATGTAAATTCCGGTGCGCCGCTTGATAAAGCCGGAGCTTACGGCATTCAGGAAAAAGCGGCATTATTTATAAGCGGTATTGAGGGCGATTATTTTAATGTTGTAGGGCTGCCCCTTTGCCGTTTATCCGAAGTACTATCAGATGAATTCGGAATAGAATTGATAAATTGAAATTTATCTATACTTCTTAGTATTTTATAAAAATTTAAATTATTAAAAAACGCAAAACACCGCAGTCGTATTTTTCTTAAAAATAGCTTTTGTAAAATTATAAATGTACGGTGTTTATTAAAAATTACCGCAGTTCCCCGCTTTAATTAATCCGCGGCGAATTGCTTTACATAGATGAGATTTGGGAGTAAATAAAAAAAATGGGTAAACAGCTCGGAATCGACCTCGGAACGGCAAATACGCTCGTTTACGCGAAAGGTCGTGGAATAGTTCTACGCGAGCCTTCGATTGTGGCAGTAGAAGGCAAATCCGGCAGAGTGGTTGCAATAGGCAATGAAGCGCGCATGATGTTCGGCAAAACCCCGGGGTCTATCTCTGCGATTAAACCTCTTAAAGACGGTGTTATTGCAGAATTTGACGTAACCTCGGCTATGCTGCGCTATTTTTATAAAAAAGTATCAGGAATCACAATGTTCAGCCGCCCAAAGGTAATTATATGTATTCCTTACGGTGTAACTGAAGTTGAAAAACGTGCCGTTGAAGCTGTAACGTTAGACGCGGGAGCTCAAAGCGTGGCTCTTATTCAAGAACCGCTTGCAGCCGCAATAGGTTCGGGATTGCGTGTGGCAGATGCTCGCGGCTCTATGATAATCGATATCGGTGGCGGAACAACCGAAGTCGCTGTCATAAGTTTAGGCGGAATTGTACTTTCAAAATCATTGAAAGTAGCCGGAAATGAACTTGATGAAGCTATTGTGAATTACGTAAAGCACAGATACAATGTGTTAATCGGACTCGCAACAGCGGAAATGCTAAAAAAACGTATCGGAAGCGTATTTCCTACTGCGGACAGAGGGGCAATTGAGGTAAGGGGAAGAAATCTTATTTCAGGACTTCCCTGTATTATCGCGATAAGCTCTCTCGAAATCAGAGAAGCGCTTTATGAACCTGTGCGCCAAATAATTGAAGGAATTCGCGCAACGCTTGAAAGCACTCCTCCGGAATTATCCGCTGATTTATATGATACCGGCATTATGCTTGCTGGCGGCGGTGCGCTTCTCGGAGGACTTGATGAACTCATCTACCGCTCTACCGGAATTGCTACATATATAGCAAAACGTCCGCTTGATTCGGTAGTAACGGGTATAGGCAGAATAATCGAAAGCGGCAATTCACTGGGTGATATTGTTAAATTCCGCAGCCGCTGATTTTGATTTTTTAATAATATAAATTCAGCAGAAAAAGGAGGCGATATTTGATAAGTGCGTGATTTTTTTAAAAGCAGATTTTTTATAATATCCGTAATAATCGGAATGATTCTTGTAATTGTTCCGTCAGTTCTCTCAATTATGGGGCTGGGCGATGCAATTAGAGGCGGCGTAAATTTTTTGCTTACTCCGATTGCCTCAGCTTTTACCAAAATATCAGATTCACTGGGCGGATATGCCGAATATATAACCGAATTTGACCGCCTTAAAGAGGAAAACGCGCAGCTAAAATCGGAAATTGCCGAAATGCGTGAACGAATTTATAAAGCGGCAGAGCTTGAAGATATGAATGAATGGCTGTATGAATACCTCGAACTGAAACGCCAACATACCGATTTTCAATTTCTCGATGCCGATATCGTCAGCCGTGAAGCCGGAAATTATATGTCTGTATTTACGCTTAACCGTGGAAGTGCTCATGGAGTAGAAGTAAATATGCCGATTGTTGTTCCTGAAGGCGTTGTAGGTTATGTAACCGAAGTTGGGTACGGTTGGTCTAAAGCCGTATCGTTAATCGAAACTGCTTCAGCAATTGGTGCATATATTGAGAGAACCGGACAGCTCGGTCTTATTGAGGGAAACTTTAATCTTATGGAAAAAGGGTTGTGTGAACTTAAATATTTGCCCGTAGACGCTGATATAAATGAAGGCGACCGAATAATTTCAAGTGGTCTCGGAAGTGTATACCCTCGAGGACTTGTAATCGGTTATGTGGAGGAAGTAATACCAAATAAATATTCTCAGAGTATGAGCGCAACGATTCGCCCCGCAGCTGAACTTAACGAAACTGATAGAGTTATGATTGTAACTGATTATGAAGAATATATTCAATAAAATCGGCAGCCGCAGCAGCCGCGATAAAAATAATTTGATAAAAGCTCCCGTTCCGGTACAGAAAGAACTGAAAAAAGATAATCTTCACATAATGGACAGTACTTCAGATAAATCTATTGCCGGTGAGATAATTTGGCGCGTAATTGCCTATGGAACAGCGATTGTGTTTTTAGCTCTGCTTCAGGTGACTGTTTTCGCAAAGTTTATGCCTTTCGGAGCTACTCCCGATTTCATGCTCACTGCCGTAATCACTGTTTCAATGTGCGAAAATGAACGTTCTGGAACTGTGGCTGGGCTTTTTGCTGGATTTATAATCGAATGTATCGGAAGCATCGGTCTTACTTTACTTCCCATTTTGTACATGATGGTAGGTTGTGTCTGCGGACTTGCCACATACTGGTATCTGACCGATTCATATGCGGTCACGGCAGTTTATGTACTTATCGGAGCTGTGGTAAAAGGAATGATAAATCTTGTATATATTACCGCATTTTACGGTGATTTCAGTATTCCTGTTGCCTTTGTTTCGATAATAATCCCCGAATATGCGTCAACCTTACTTCTTGCCTTTATACCGGTGGCGGTTATAAGATTTACCGCAAGGATACTCCACGGAAAAAGAAAAATTAAAAATATTATTGATAAATAAAGTTATAAACTATAATAACCATAACAGCAGAGAAGGAGGATAAATATCTGTGAAAAAAAGAAACCATTTATTCAGATATATATCTCTCGCTACCATTTTCATTCTTGTCTGCTTTGTTTATATAGCGAGACTTATCAGCATTCAAATCACCGGACAGGATTACTATACCACGGTTTCGGCATCAACCGCCGATACTCACACGCGAACTGTGAAAATTCAGGCTCACCGTGGAGAAGTTTTTGACAGAAACGGAGTCCCTTTGATTACTAACAGCTATTCTTACAATATGATTTTCGATAAGGGCAGCGTTGGAACTAAAAATTCAGACATCAATGACATGATAATTCAGACAATTGAGTGTATAGATGAAAAAGGAATTTCTGATAAGCTCGTCACACAGACTATTCTCTTTGAAGGTCAGTACCCAAATTACAGCTTTAACTATGAATTAATTGACAATTCTCCATCAAAATATCGAAAATATCTTGAAAAATACGGGCTTGAAGAAAATCTTACCTGTGAAGAGTTATCTAAAAAAATGCTTTACAGATACGGAATCACCGACAGCAAGGGAGAACTTCTTTATGATGAATCCTTAGTTGACAAGCTCCTAACTTTCAGATTTGATATGGATTATATGGGATTTGATGTAAATAATCCGTATACCGTAGTCGAAGGTGTTGATATCGAATTCATTACCCTCGTTAAAGAAAATTCTATAAAAGGTACTGATTTTGTGTCAACAGTCACACGTGTCTATAATCAGCCCGGAGTCGCTTCACATATTCTAGGACGTGTAGGCAAAATTCAGTCAAATAAAGTTGAATATTATAATGAACTCGGTTATCCCCTTGACGCTATTGTGGGAATAGGCGGCGTTGAGGAAGCGTTTGAACAGTATCTCCACGGCGAAGACGGCGAGCTTGTTATAGTCGAAGATTCTTACGGCAATGTAATTGATTCTTATGTAAGCGTTGAACCCGTAGACGGTAAAAATGTTTACCTTACCATTGATATAGAAATGCAAAAAGTAGCAGAACAAGCACTTAAAGAAAATATTGAATATATTGCGGAAAAAGGTGAGGCAAGCGGAAAAAAATTAAATGGAGAAGATGCACGCACTGGTGCACTTACTGTAATTAAGCCTGATACCGGAGAGGTACTGGCTTTGGCAAGCTACCCCACATACAATCTCGTTACATTTAATGAAGATTACAGCAAATTGAACGAAGATCCGCTTACTCCTATGCTCAACCGTGCGCTTCAAGGAATATATCCCCCGGGTTCAACATTTAAAGTTGCAACCGCAGCCGCCGCACTTACTGAGGGCATTATTACTCCCGACACCATAATCGAAGACAAGGGAATTTATACATATTACAAAGGATATCAGCCCCGATGCTGGATTTATCTTAAATCATTCCAAACACATGGAAAAATTAATGTTACAAAAGCTATCCAGGTATCCTGCAACTACTTTTTCTTTGAAGTAGGACGACAGCTCACAATCGAAACATTAAACGAATACTGTAAAAAATTAGGTCTAGGTCAGCCTACCGGCATAGAACTTGGCGAAAGCGTCGGTATTCTTGCCGGTCCCGAATACCGTGACTCTGTTGGCAGAGAGGCTTGGGGCGCAGAAGATACTCTTCAGGCAGCTATTGGACAATCTGACAACGCATTTACACCGCTTCAAATCAGTGTATATATGGGTTCTCTCGTAAACAACGGTGTCAGAATGAAATCACATATTTTAAAATCTGTAAACGAGTTTTATTCAGACAAAGAGCTATTTTCATACACTCCCGAAGTAGTTGATTCTATTGAGCTTTCGCCGGAACACCATACAGTTTTAATGAACGCAATGAAGAGCGTTACCGAAGATGACGGAAGTGCTGTACGTGTATTCAGCTCATACCCAATCAACGTCGGAGGAAAAACCGGTACAGCGCAAACTTTTGCTACTCAGTCAGATAATGCGGTATTTACCGCGTTTGCTCCGTTTGAAGCGCCGGAAATAGTCGCTACCTGCGTTATCGAAAAAGGCGCTAACGGAACTGACGCTGGATATGCGGTACGCGATATTTTCAGCTATTATTTCGGAATTGATTATTAATTAAAGAGAGCTCAATGCTTGTTTATATCAAAAAAAGGTTACGTTGAAACAAACGCAACCTTTTATTTTTATGAATATAATTTATAAAATTATTTTATAAGCTCTGCGGCTTTTGCAATTTCTTCAAATGCACTTTTATCATTTGCCAAATCTCCGGGCGCATATGCTGAAAAAGACAAATTAAATAAAACTGTCCATTTGAGATAATCAGCAATACATTTGAATTGATCTCCAATCAATTTATACTCAGGGTCATCTGTTCCGCTCGCGCCGACTGTGACAACGCCGAT
>CALWTV010000279.1 GCA_944384555.1 uncultured Clostridia bacterium
GCAAGAATCCTGAACATCTTTCTGAGTTCAATAAATTTGTTGACGATAAGGGTGTGCTTGAAAAACTTGACCAAATTAAAACGCACAATAAACTTGAATTTGCGAAATCAATTCATGGCAAAACTGGCATTTCACCTGATGTAATCTCAATATTTGACGTTCAGGTAAAGAGAATGCATGAATACAAGCGTCAGCTTTTGAATGTGCTTAAGATTATCTCTATTTATAATGACTTAATGGAAAATCCTAATGCTGAAATAACGCCTTGTACGTTTATATTCGGCGGAAAAGCAGCACCGGGATATTATATGGCGAAAGATATAATCAAGCTGATTTGGAATCTTGGTGAGGATATTGAGAAAAATCCGAAATTAAGAGATAAGCTTCGTGTTATATATCTTGAGGATTATAATGTAAGTACAGCAGAAATATTAATGCCTGCATCTGATATAAGTGAACAGATTTCACTTGCCGGCAAGGAAGCGAGCGGAACTGGCTGTATGAAATTTATGATAAACGGTGCGCTTACTGTTGGAACGCTTGATGGTGCGAATGTTGAAATTCGTGACGCTGTTGGAGATGACAATATCTATATATTCGGTCTTACGGCTGAAGAAGTTGATGAATTATGGAAACATGGATATAATGCGCTTACCTACTATAACGGAAACGATAAATTAAAGGCTACGGTAGATAGACTTCATAAAGGATTTAATGGGGTATCGTTTACAAATATCGCAAATTACTTGCTCAGCGGATATGGAATTGCAGATCCATATATGTGCTTGCCTGATTTTGAATTCTACCTTAAAGCGTTTAATAATGCGGTAAAAGATTATGGTGACAGAGAAACATGGAATAAAAAATCACTGCGCAATATTGCTCAGGCGGGAATTTTTGCGGCTGACCGTGCAATACGTGAATATGCTGATAATATTTGGAATATTAAGCCGGTAAAATAATGAATGTTTTTGATTTTGGATCTTTGTCAATAACAGAGCAAAAGAAAATCCTTGTTCCAAAAAGCCGCGCTAAACTTTTTTTTGAATCTGATGTATCTGACCAAGGTGCGTTTGCGTATGGAGATGTAGTAAAATTTATATTGCGAATACCCAGAAAAATGGGTACATCATGGGTTAGAATGATTTTATCAGGAGATGCGCATAAAAATCCGAACGATGACAGTAGTGAGGAAGTATTATACCGTGAAATTCCTATGACGTGGACTTCGTTTAAATTTGATGTTGACTGCGATATATATGAAACCGAAATCAATATGGCTGATATTGTAGGCGAAAAAAAATGCGGTTTGTTTTACTATGCTTACAAGGCGCATACTGCCGGAGGAATAACTGAATTACGCGATGGATACAATATGTTCCAACTCTTAGTATACGAAAAAGATTATCGGACTCCGGATTGGACAAAGGGTGCTGTAATGTATCATATTTTTGTTGACAGATTCTGCCGTGCAGGTAAATGTAGGGTAAAAAACGGAGCTGTAATTAATGACAATTGGGAAAACGGAATACCACAGTATGGGGAATATCCGGGAGCAGAAGTCGCGAACAACGTATTTTTCGGCGGCAATCTTGAGGGGATTATAAAACAGCTTGATTATATTGCCTCACTTGGGGTTAATATAATCTACCTGTCCCCGATTTTTGACGCATACTCAAAGCATAAATATGTTACAGGCGATTATATGCACGTTGACGAGATGTTCGGCGGAGATGAGGCTTTCTCAAAATTGATATCTGTCGCAGGTGAGCGTGGAATCAAAATAATACTTGACGGGGTTTTCAATCATACGGGTGCTGACAGCGTATATTTCAATAAATTCGGGAATTATGATTCTTTGGGTGCATATCAATCGCAAAAATCAAGATATTATGACTGGTATAATTTCAGAGAATATCCAGACGATTATGAGTGTTGGTGGGGCGTAAAAGTATTGCCGCGCGTAAAGTGCGACAACGAAAAATACCGCCGCTTTATTCTCGGCAAGAACGGGGTCATCGAAAAATGGATGAAAATGGGCATATATGGTTGGCGTCTTGATGTAGCAGATGAACTCAGCGACTCATTTTTGAAACAGCTTCGTAAAAAAGTAAAGAGTGAAAATAAAGATGCGATTATTTACGGGGAAGTTTGGGAAGATGCGTCGAACAAAATCTCATATGATTGCAGACGTGAGTATCTGTACGGTTCCGAGCTTGACTCGGTGATGAATTATCCGCTCAGAGATGGACTAATTGCATATTTAAAATACGGAGATAGTTTTAAGCTCGTCAATGCAGTAAATCAAATATATGGGCACTATCCGAAACAAAGTGCTGATATGTTAATGAATATTATGGGCACACATGATACCGAGCGAATAATAACAGCATTGTCAGCAGATGAAGCGGGAGATTAACAAATGAGCAGCTTTCAGTAAAAAAGATGAGTGCGGAGCAGAGAATGCGCGGAATTGCAATGGTAAAATTAGCGTATATGATAATATCAACAATGCCGGGAATTCCTTGTATATATTATGGTGATGAAGTGGGAATGGAAGGGTATCGTGACCCTTTCAACCGCCGTCCTTTTCCATGGAATAAATCGAAAACACGCCCTAAGTATATAAATTCTAAAGAAGAATCACTTACCGAATGGTTTAGATTACTTGGCAAAATTAGACATGAGGAAAAAGCTCTTTGGAACGGTGCGGTAAAGATAATACACTGTAATAGTGATATATTAATTTTTGCGAGATATGTGGACAGAGAAAGCCTTGTTGCGGTAATAAATCGTTCAGAAAATAAATATCAAATCAACAGCGAAATGGAGTTCATAGATATAACAGACGAATATTCATTAAAAAAAGACCCCGTAATACAGCCGCTGTCCGGAGTTTTGCTTAAACCGGATAACGGTATGTTGACGGAGCCGTATGAATTGGGTATAGAAAAGCTCTGAAAAAATTAAAATATAACAATTGTAATTCCGTGATTGCATTTTAAATAATCGCTGTCGCGTGTCAATTCTGTGTATTTGAGAATATATTTTTGGGCGCAGCTTTCAAACGGAGTAAATTCTTCTCCTTTTATGAAATCTGCGATTTTGCCCGATTTTTTCATGGAAATAAGTTTTGTATGTACTCCCGACTTTATTTTGCCGCCTACACCGCTTGAACCATATCCGTGAATTAATTTAATTGCTTTGTATTTGCGTGATTTTGCGGTAGATACAGCAAATTCAAGATGCTTTAAAGCCTCAGAAACGGTGGGCATTCCGCTTTCAAGATTAACTGTATATATGTCATTATTTTTCATAATTCAACAAAATTCAACAATAAATTCAAATAATTATGGGGGTTGACTAATAATCAGCCCCCGATTATTTTTGATATATTTATAGAAAACGAATCTCTTTTTTATATATCATCAAATTTTTTAACTTTTTAGTACAAATTTTGGTTGACCGCCTTTGTTTAAGCAGTCATCGTCAATTATAACTTCGGCAATATCGTCACGTGAAGGAATTTCATACATGATTGATGTCATAATTTCTTCCATAATAGAACGAAGTCCGCGGGCACCAGTATTGCGTTCAATAGCACGCTTTGCAATTCCTTTAAGAACACTGTCATCAAATTTAAGCTCTACACCGTCCATCTCAAACAATTTTTTGTATTGCTTAATAAGTGAATTTTTAGGTTCACGCAGAATTCTTACAAGAGCTTCCTCATCAAGATTTTCGAGACCGACAATAACAGGCATACGTCCGACAAGCTCAGGAATAAGTCCGTATTTTACGATATCATGAGCAGTAACATCACGGAAAATGCCGTCTTTGAGTTTTTCTTCTTTTTTCTTAATATCGCTTCCGAAACCGATTGCCTGATTGCCTTTTCGCTGTTCAATAATCTGTTCAAGATTATCAAAAGCACCGCCGCAGATAAACAGAATATTTTCTGTATTTATCTGAATAAAGTCCTGATTCGGGTGCTTGCGTCCTCCTTGAGGAGGAACGTTTGACACCGTACCTTCAAGAATTTTGAGAAGTGCCTGCTGTACGCCTTCGCCGGAAACATCTCTGGTTATGGAGCGGTTTTCGCTTCTTCGCGAGATTTTATCGATTTCATCTATATAGATAATACCGCGTTCAGCGCGCTCAATATCAAAATCAGCAGCCTGAATTAATCTGAGAAGAATATTTTCAACATCTTCACCGACATAACCGGCTTCAGTCAATGTAGTAGCATCAGCGATAGCGAAAGGAACCTTCAGAGTTTTTGCGAGTGTCTGAGCAAGAAATGTTTTGCCGACACCGGTAGGACCTATCAGTAAAACATTACTTTTTTGAAGTTCAACATCATCTTCAGATGATTTTCCCGCATTTGACTTATTTAATTTTGTATCATTATGGAGAATTCGCTTGTAGTGATTGTATACAGCAACGGATAAAGCGGTTTTAGCATTGTCCTGACCGATAACATACTCGTCAAGTGTCGCTTTTATTTCCTTCGGGCGCGGGAGAGTTTCAAGGGATAATTTA
>CALWTV010000280.1 GCA_944384555.1 uncultured Clostridia bacterium
TCGTCCGGAACCGGAACTTTTAAGAGCATATATGGCTGCTTTTGCGCATTCTTCATTTTCTACCGCAATATTTTGAAGTGAAGCTCCGAGCGCTGTTTCAATAGCTAATAAATATTTTTCTGGAATCGAAATTAAGTGAGATATAGGACCATATATTTTTCCAAAAATCGTTCCATTTTTATCAACTACAATTCCATCTTTATATTTATTCATTACAAACTTTACGCTGTTATTATAGCCTTCAAAATGTTCCTCCATTCGCTTTAAAACCCCAATACGCTCACGTAATGCGGCAAGTTGAACATCTTTTTTAGCTGAAGAATTTTTTAAGATTTCGCACTTCTGATTTAAATCATCGCATTCGCTGTTTAATTTATCTTCATTAACTTTTAGTCTATCAATTGAATTTTTATAATCACCGACACTTTTTTCAATTACCGATAATTTTTTTGAAAGCGTTTCCGAAACTGCGGTATACTCGCCTATATCACGATTAATATTTTCTTTTCTTGCTTTTTCTGAAATACTCGCATTTTTTAAAACTGAAATACGTATTTTCAAATCAGTAAGTTCAGACTCAAAATTACGCTGTTCATCAAGCATTTTTTCAAGAGATGATTTTAATATTTCTGATTTTTTGATTAAATTTTCTTGTTCGGAAATTATGTGTACCTGTTCATCTTCGGAATTTTCATATGATAGTCGGAGACACTCAAGCTTATCTTTTCGACTTTCCAATTCAATCTCAGCATTTTTAAGAGCATCAAAGTCTTTTTCAAGTAGATTTTTTTCATTATCAAGTGAAGACGAATCGTATACTGAATCATTCTGCATAATACGATACTGTTCGTCAAGATTTGCTCTAAGTATGTTGTTCTCACGTATTGAATTATAAAGCCGCTCGGAATTCAGTTTATTTTCCTGTGAAGAATTATACAGTCTGTCATTTTGATTTTCAAGCTGATTCAGCGTATCAGTAATGATTTCGAGCTCATGTTCTGAAATTTTAAAATTTTTTTCAACAAGCGCAATATCACTGCGAATTTTTTCACAATCATATATCCAAAGCGAAATATCCGCCCGCTTCTTTTCCTCATATAATTCAAGATATTTTTTAGCTTTTTCAGCTTCTTTTTCAAGCGGCTCAATTCTTAAACTCAGTTCATTCAGAATATCGTTTGCTCTGAGCATATTTTCATTTGTATCATCAAGCTTTTTTTCCGCTTCCTGTTTCTTGTATCTATATTTCGATATTCCGGCAGCTTCTTCAAATATGTTTCTTCTGTCTTCACTTTTTTTGGATATGATTTCAGCAATTTTTCCCTGACCGATTATGCTATAACCTTCTCGTCCAATACCAGTATTCATAAAAAGCTCATAAATATCTTTTAATCTGACTTGCTTTCGATTAATAAGATACTCGCTTTCTCCTGAGCGATAATATCGTCTGGTTACCGTAATTTCATTATATTCACTGTTTAGTTTTCCCTCCTCAGAGGAATTATCAAACGTCACGGAAACTTCAGCAAATCCCATCTGCTGGCGTGTTTCACTTCCTATAAATATAACGTCCTCCATTTTGGAGCCGCGTATATTTTTAGATGAAAGTTCACCGAGCACCCATCTCATAGCATCGGTAAGATTTGATTTTCCGCTGCCATTAGGACCAACTATTACAGTTGCTCCAGAATCGAAATTAAGCAAAGTTTTATCGGGAAAAGATTTAAATCCCTGCAATTCAAGCGATTTTAAATACAAACTACAAAAACACCCCCGATAAAATTATTTCGGCAGTACAGAGAATAAAATCATATAGATTTAATTTTTACCTTTTTTTTTAATAAATCTTCAATATTATATTATATCTTAAAATATTATGTTTTTCAATCACTTTAATATTTTTTACATTGTATTTATTTTGTATTCTTATTTTGTTTTCACGTTTTTGACCGCATATTTGAGAAACCGCGCATATCGGACATTGTATTTCTACATTTTTTCCAGCAATACTACCGTTTTTTGAAATATAATTATCAATTTCAGCGCATATAATGTCAAAATACACAGCACTTTTTACAAGTTCACCAAGCGATGGGTGATTAACCCCAGCAACATATGTTTTATCTGAGTGAAGATTTTCGCTGTCGCAAAGTCCTATTCTTATGCACTCAACGTTGTTCTTTATAAATATTCGCAAAACATCTTTGCTTCTTTTCACTGCACTTTCAATTGACAGCGGTGTGTATTCACCATTATTTAACATTTGTTCGAGCTCTGTATCATGAAAAACTACGGTAGGATATATTCTCGCGGCATCTATTCCAAGACTGCACATTTTTTCAGCACAATATATCTCATCTTCTCCAGATGACTGCGGAAGCCCAATCATCATTTGCCCTACCACATTATATCCGTGTTCTTTTAAAAGACAGATTGCATTTTCGGAATCAGATACAGTATGTCCGCGCTTGCAGCTTGACAACACAAGCGGACTCATTGTTTGAATTCCCAGTTCAACTGCTGATACTGTATATTTATCAAGAATTTTTATTATCTCATCATTTATATAATCCGGACGAGTTGACATACGTATTCATCATACCCTTCTAGAATTTACATAGTCTTGAGCGATATCTTGAAGTTTTATCATCAAATTACGGTCTATTCCCGTGAATGAACCTCCGAAAAATGCTATTTCACATTCAGCGTCTTGGGAGGTTGACAAAACGCTTTCAATTTGCTTTCCCACATCATCGAGACAAAAAGACAATAAGCCCGAAATAGAGCGCTGATTGCAGAAAACGCACTGATTCGGGCATCCGAGATGAGGAATAAATATCGGAATATTTACATGTCTTATCAAAATATACCTCTTAATATGTTTATATTTAAACTATTCAAGTTCTCCAAACAATTCAACAGCTTCTTTTGCTGCATTCTGTTCAGCCTCACGTTTGCTTCTTCCGCTTCCTCTTCCTATAATATTGCTGTTCAGCCGGGCCTCAACTTCAAATTTCCTCATATGAGGTGGACCGCTTTCACTTACAAGCACATACTCCAAAATTTCCCCTTCTGCCTGCTGTACTATCTGCTGAAGTGCAGTTTTATAATCGAATAAAACTCCTCCTATATTCATTGAAGATAGTTCTTCTTTTATAAAAGGCAGTACATAATTTTTAACGTTATCCATTCCGTTTTCTTCAGAATCAAGAAATACTGCGGCAATTAAAGCTTCAAAGGCATCTGCTAAAATTGATTTTCTATTTCTTCCGTTATTATGTTCTTCTCCATTGCCCAAACGCAGATACCAACCTAAATTAATTTTACCTGCAAATTTAGCAAGAGCGCGTTCACACACTACCGAAGCTCGTATTTTTGTCAAATTTCCTTCCGGCAAATGTTCGAAATTATTATACAGATATTCGCTTACTATAACGGAAAGCACAGAGTCACCGAGAAATTCTAAACGTTCATTACACTCAATTTCAATATTATGCGCTTTCATTTCATGAGAATATGAGGAATGAGTCAAGGCTTTAGCAAGAATTTTTTTATTGCGGAAAGAATAATTTATAGTTTTTTCAAGCTCCGAAGAATGGAGCGGAAATTCTTTCATTACCACTATTTTCCTTTTCAAATTTATTCAAACATTTTTATTTAATATTCTTTAATTATTGTTTTGAATTTTCTTTCTTCTCTTTCATTTCTTTCATTTTTTCAATTTCCGCTGAAATTTCCTGTGTAATACCTGATTGAACATAATTTATCGCCTGTCTTATCGCATTTTTAATCGCTTTTGCGTCAGAGCTGCCGTGAGCCTTAATAACAGGCTTGTTCAATCCGAGAAAAGGAGCTCCGCCGTGTTCAGAAGCGTCAAATGATTTTTTGAACTGCTTAAGCGAGGCTTTCATCGCAAGGAATGATAATTTTGTAGCCATGTTTTTGCTGTACATGTTTTTAAGCTCTCCGAACATGAATTTTCCCATGCCTTCAACAAGTTTAAGCACAATATTGCCGGTAAAGCCATCGGTAACCATTACATCACATGCACCGAAAGGAATTTCTCTTGCTTCTACATTGCCAATAAAATTGAGGTTTGATTCGGACAGCAGTTTATATGTTTCAACCATAACCGCAGTTCCCTTTGTTTTTTCAGTTCCGTTATTAAGCAGACCTACCTCTGGATTTTCAACATGATAAATTTTATTCATATATATTGAGCACATCATAGCCCATTGTTCAAGGTAATTCGCCGTAACAGTGGGATTTGCTCCCATATCCATCATAATCATCGGGCGTTCAAACGGGAATATAGTCGCAATGCCTGAACGCGCTATACCGTTTATTTTGCGAATTATTAAAGAAGAACCGGCATGAAGTGCACCGGTATTTCCGGCACTTACAAAAGCATCGCCTCCGTCTTTTAAAAGATTAAGACCAATGCCCATTGAAGAATTTTCTTTTCCTCTTACAACAAGAGTCGCCGTATCCTCCATTGTAATTACCACATCAGTATGCACAATTTCAATTTTAGATAAATCAAGGCTGTTTTTTTCTGCAACACCGCGTATAGCTTGTTCATTTCCCACAAGGGTTATCTTTACGTCATAGGTATTTGAAGCTTCAACAGCGCCCTTTACAATTTCAGACGGCGCATTGTCTCCGCCCATCGCATCTATAATTATATTCATCGTCAAACATCCTTTTTTAATATAGTTAAATAATACTTCGAAATACTATTTATTTGGTATCAACATACAAATTCTGAATAGTTTCAATTGAACGACGGGCAATTTCGGCGTTTCTGAATTTCTTTCCGCCTTTTACTTTTTTATCAAGAGGTTCAATTATTCCGAAATTTGCGTTCATTGGCTGAAAATCACGGCTTAATGGAGTGCCTTCAGAAACAAAATGAGCTAATGCACCGATAACTGTTGTTTTAGGGAACAACGGCTCATCGATTTCCCGTGCTCTCGCTGCCGCACAAATTCCGGCTACAAAACCAGATGAAGCTGATTCAACATATCCTTCTACTCCAGTAATCTGACCGGCAAAATATATATTTCGATTATTTGTCAGAGAATAATACGGTGTAAGCAAGCCGGGAGAATTAAGATATGTGTTGCGGTGCATAACTCCGTATCTCAAAAATACCGCGTTTTCAAGTCCGGGGATAAGAGAAAATACTCTTTTCTGTTCCGAAAAAGTGAGATGTGTCTGAAAACCTACTATATTAAACATAGTTCCGTCATTATTCTCGCGGCGAAGCTGTACAACTGCATGATAATTTTCACCAGTAATCGGATTTTCAAGACCTACTGGTTTAAGTGGACCGAAAAGCAGCGTATCTCTGCCGCGTTTAGCCATAACCTCAACCGGCATACAGCCTTCAAATACTTTTGGGCTGGACTGATATTCTCTGTCAAATTCTTTGAGCGGGGCTTCTTCAGCAGAAATCAAAGCTTCATAAAACCTATTGTATTGTTCTTCATTCATCGGGCAGTTTATATAATCAGCATCACCTTTTCCATATCTTGACGCATAGAACGCTATATCCATATTAATGCTTGAAGCGTCAACAATCGGTGCAGCGGCATCATGAAAATACAAATTTTCAAATCCCAAATCATTTCTTATATATTCAGCCAATACATCTGATGTAAGCGGACCAGTCGCAACAATAGTTATATTTCCGCTTTCTGTGTCTATTTTATCTGCTTCTGCTTCTATAATTTCTATATTTTGATGATTTTTTATCTTGTCTGTAATATACTGTGAAAACTTAACTCTGTCAACCGCGAGAGCAGAACCTGCCGCAACACGAGTAGCTTCGGCCGCTTCCATAATGAGTGAATTCATCATGCGCAGTTCTTCTTTCAGAAGTCCCACTGCATTTGAAGTATCATCGGAACGGAGTGAATTTGAGCAAACAAGTTCAGCAAAATTTGCATTGTGATGTGCCGGAGTATATTTTTTCGGTTTCATCTCAATAAGTTTTACTTTTACTCCGCGTTCAGCTGCCTGCCATGCCGCTTCAGCTCCTGCAAGTCCCGCTCCTATCACAGTTATTTCATTACTATTGCCTGACATTTAATTATTCCTTTCAATTCGGGATATTGCTATTTTCATTATTATTGCTGTTTTTTTGTGCCGAATCATTTTTATCTCCGTCATTTTCGATTTCACGCTTATAATTACATTCAGGATTACGGCATATAAGCTGATTTTTGCCTTTTTTATGCAAAAGCATATCTCCGCATACCGGACATTTTTCTTCTGTCGGCATATCCCATGTTGAAAATTTGCATTCCGGATATTTTGAACAGCTGTAAAAGGCGTTCTTGTTTTTTCCGAACTTCATTACAATATCTGAACCGCACTCCGGACATTTTACACCAAGATTATTTACACGCTGTTTCGTGAATTTACACTCTGGATATCTCACACATGCATAAAAACTTCCGTATCTTCCGGTTCTGAGAACCATATCCGAGCCGCAGACCTCGCATTTAAAATCAGCAATTTCAGGCTTCTTTTCTGGTAAAGCTGTACCGTCTTTTGAGAGTGGCTTTGTATTTTTGCACTGAGGATAATTCGGACATGCAGCGAATTTGCCGAATCTTCCGTTTTTTACAATCATCTTGCTTCCGCAGTACTCACATACAATGTCAGTTTCCTCAACCGGAACTTCAATATCACCTTTTGAAATTGTATTTTGTGCGTTTTCAAGGTCTTTGCTGAAATCTGAATAGAAATCAGTCAAAACACTTTCAATTGTAGACTCACCGTTTTCTATTTTATCAAGACTGTCCTCCATCTGTGCGGTGAATTTATAATCAACGATATCAGGAAATTTATCCATCATTAATTTAGTAGTTATTTCACCCAATGGAGTCGGTACAAGAGATTTTCCTTCACGGGATACATATCCGCGTGAAATAATAGTTGTAATAATAGGTACATACGTACTCGGACGCCCTATTCCCTTTTCTTCTAGAAATTTTGTAAGAGATGCTTCACTATATCTTGGAGGCGGCTCTGTGAAATGCTGTTGTGGTTTTATATCAACAAAATCAAGCATATCACCCTCAGCAATTTGAGGCAGTCGCAGATTTTTTTCCGGTTCCGGCTCTGAGTTTGAATCTTTTTGAACATCGTCAAACGATTCTTCATATACCGCCAAAAATCCGGGGAATTTTACGGTATAACCGCTCGCGCGGAAAATATATGATTCGCATTCAAAGTCCGCAGAAACCGTATTAAGCTCCGCATTTATCATTTGGCTTGCAACAAATCTGTCCCATATAAGCTTATATAATTTGTATTGGTCAGATGAAAGCAATTTTTTTATTTTTGATGGCTCAAGTTCCATATTTGAAGGACGTATTGCTTCATGAGCGTCCTGAGCATTTGATTTTTGTTTGTATACTCTTGGCTGAGCTGGACAGTATTTATCTCCATATTTATCGATTATATACTGTTTAGCGGCTTCCTGTGCGTCTGAGGAAATTCGCAGAGAATCAGTACGCATATATGTTATAAGACCCTGTGCGCCGCCAAATTCTGAACCGAGATTTATACCCTCATAAAGTTCCTGAGCAACTTTCATAGTACGCTGAGATTGAAAGTTCAATTTTCTCGAACATTCCTGCTGCATTGTAGAGGTTATAAACGGAGGGGCAGGCGATTTTTGCTTAACTCCCTTTTTTACCTCAAGAACTTTAAATTGTTTGCCTGTTACAATATCGGTAATTTTTTTAGCATCATCTTCAGTTTTTAATTCAATTTTACCGTTAAGGTCGCCATAGAAACGCGCAGTTATTTCTTTTTGTTTCTGAGTAAGCAATTTTGCATCAATTGTCCAGTATTCTTCCGATTTAAACGCACGAATTTCGTTTTCTCTTTCAACGATTATCCTTGTGGCAACAGACTGAACACGCCCTGCCGATAATCCGCTCTTTACAGTTTTCCACAAAAACGGGCTAAGCTTATAGCCTACAATACGGTCAAGTATTCGGCGCGCCTGCTGTGAATTTACTAAATCCATATCTATGTCGCGTGGATTTTTAATGGCTTCCTTTACCGCATTTTTGGTAATTTCATTAAAGGTTATTCTGTGAGCGGATTCCGGTTTAATCCCGAGTGTCTCCGCAAGATGCCATGAAATTGCCTCGCCTTCACGGTCAGGGTCGGTCGCAAGGTATATTTTATCGGCATTTTTTACTTCTTTTTTTAGTTCACGGATAAGTTCTCCTTTTCCGCGAATATTTATATAATGAGCTTTGAAATGGTCATCAATATCGATTCCGAGTGATGATTTTGGAAGGTCGCGTACATGTCCTTTTGACGCAACGACCTTATAGTCCGAACCGAGATAACTTTTCACTGTGTTTATCTTGGCTGGCGATTCAAGTATAACAAGATTTGACATTCGTTATAATGTTCACGGGCTTATTGAAATTATCAAAAAGTCCATGCTCCTTCCGATTTTGATATATTCTATAATTTCTATTGTAATATATAAAATGAACAATATCACAGAAATATAATCACTTTATCTGTGATTTAATAAATTATTTTTTACGGTAATACCCTCCGGGGAACGCTTCTGCCATACCATTGATTTCAAGAATTGTAAGCGCTGACATAACCTGCTGTATTGGAAATCCCATTTGACAAATTTCATCAGGAATAAACGGAACATCTTTTGGGAGCGCATTATATACAGCAAGGTCGGGTTCATCAAGCCACTGCGGATCAAAGCTGTTCGGTATACCTGATGTATCAATAGAATCATCAGGTGCGTTTTCAGCTTCTTCAACGTTACTTTGTTTTAATATTTCTGAAGCAGTTTTCAAGTTTAATTCCTCAATTTTATTATTTGAGGTTTTAAAAATTGATTTAGATTCTATTTCCGGCAAAGGTACTTTATTTTCAATTTGTTCTGATTTTTCTTTTTCATCAGGCTTATCAGACAAATTTGAATTTTTAACAATACGGGTATTTGAATTAGATTTTGATTTTCCTCCGTAAGTTCCGTGACCGTAATATTTATTTTGTTGTTCGCGAGAAGAAATTCTCATAGCAGAAATGACATTCTTTATTTCCTGTTCACTCGAACCTTTATATCTGTGCGCTGCGTCTATATCTACAATATGCGGATAGAGAAATTCAAAAACCTCTAAAATATCTGCCGCACATGTTACAAGTCTTGCTCCGTCATGAATAAGCTGATTTGTACCTCCGCTAGACTGACCGCTTATTTGACCGGGCACTGCAAATATTTCGCGCCCCTGATATAGGGCGTGACGTGCGGTAATTAATGCTCCGCTTTTCAAATCAGCTTCAATTACAACTGTTCCGCGTGCAAGACCACTTATTATTCTGTTTCTGACAGGAAA
>CALWTV010000281.1 GCA_944384555.1 uncultured Clostridia bacterium
CTTCCGATCTCTTGGATGTGTAAGCAGCGCACTTTCTACCTCAAACGGACCTATTCTGTAACCGGAACATTTTATTACATCATCGCTTCTTCCCTCGAACCAGAAATATCCGTCAGAATCTCTCCACGCTACATCGCCTGTATCATACAATCCGTCATGCCATGCTTTTTTCATAGCTGCTTCATCATTTCTGTACTCACGGAACAAACCGGTAGGATGGTCTGCCTCTGCATTTTTTATTACAATTCTTCCGACAATACCATCTTCACAAGGATTTCCATCATCATCAACAATGTCTATATCATATAACGGTGAGGGTTTGCCGGTTGATCCGAGTTTTATTTCGTCCCAGCCGAAATTCGCTAAAATTACGCTGGTTTCAGTCTGTCCGAATCCCTCATATATTTCTTTTCCTGTAGCTTCCTTAAAGCGATTAAATACTTCAGGATTAAGCGGTTCTCCCGCAATTCCACAATGCTTTATTGATGAAAAATCACATTTTGACAAATCTTCTTTTATAAGAAAACGATATACAGTAGGCGGCGCGCAGAATGTCGTAAGCTTAAGTTTGTTTATTGTATCAAGCAAAACATCAGCATGGAATCTTCCTGTATCAAACGCAACCATTATACCACCGCAAATCCACTGCCCATATATTTTTCCCCATGCAAATTTAGCCCAGCCTGAATCTGCCATTGTAAGATGACGTCCGCCATCTTCTATGTGTTGCCAATATTTTGCGGTTACTATATGACCTAACGGGTATGTAAAATCATGTGCTACCATTTTCGGCATACCAGTAGTTCCCGATGAAAAATAAATAAGCATTGTATCATCATTCTTACTCGCTTGTTCACCAGTAGGACGCTCAAAATATTCCGATGCTTCATTCATCTCTGCTCTGAAATCCGCGAATTCATCACCGAATCTTTCTTTTACATTATCGCCTATCATAAGCGCGCGTTTAACTGTTTTACATTCTCCAAGGCAATTTTGAAGATGAGAAATAATATCATTATCTTCAGCAAAACAGATTAATTTTACATCAGCGGCATTGCAGCGATAAATAATATCTTTAGAAGTAAGCTGAAATGTTGCGGGAATACATATTGCGCTGAGTTTACACAAAGCCACAAAAGTTGCCCAAACTTCCGCGCGCTCTTTCATCATCAGCAATACGGTATCACCTTTTCCAATGCCGTATGAAACAAACATATTCGCAATTTTATCACTCATTCGCTTGATATCAGCAAATGTATAATGTGTTATCTCGCCGGTTTCAGATACATGAATCAATGCTTCTTTTTCAGGTTCAAGCCTTGCGTATTCATTTACTACGTCATATGCAAAATTAAAATTTTCCGGCACATTTAATTTATAATTATTTTTGAAATCCGCGTAACTTTCAAATTCTATACGTGGAAGAAATTTTGATAAAAGATTCATATTTTTAACTACACCAATACTATTAATTTTATATTAAGATTTTATTTTTAAATATATTTTATGTAAAATAAGAGATAAATTCAGAAAATTATTTATCGGATTTAGAACCGCTCATTCTTTCATTTATTACAGTCAAAAATTTTGCGGTTTCATCAACCGCTCTCTGACCATGCGGTATTTTGGGATTAAAATAGATGCTGTCACCGGCATTTAAAATAAATTCTCTTTCCCCGACTGTCACGGCAACTTTTCCGCTTATAACATAGTTGAATTCCTGTCCTTCATGTTTTACAAGGTCAGGGGTATCTGTCGGCTTAAGTGTAACAATCATCGGTTCCATTTCACGATTTTTATAGTTATATGCAAGAGATGAAAACTCATATCCGGCATACCGTTCCACTCGAATTCCGTTGCCACCTCGAATTATTGTGTAATCAGCCATTCGGGGGTCTTCTCCAACAAGAAGCACTGTCGGGTCAACGCCAAGCACATCCGCTATTAGATATAATTTTCCCACCGGAATATCCGAGACAGCAGATTCATATTCCAAATACTGCTCAGTACTTACCCCGATATCGGAAGCAATTTTTTCTGAAGATATATCAAGTATATCTCTAAGCTCCTTTATTCTGTCCGCTATTTGCTTAATTTGTGGAAACATATTATCAACCTCTGCTTTATTTAGGATATTTAATATTATACCATATAAAAACAAGACATTCAATAAAAATCTTCAATAAAATTTTATTGTCAGAATTTCGATTTTAAAATACATTATAGAGAGAAGAAAAAAATCAAAAAAATTTTTCAAAAACTGTTGACAAACATCGAAGCATGTGATATAATATACAAGCACTCGGGTCAAGCGATTAAAAATAAAGTTTGGTCACTGTGTAGCGTAAAAATTATTTTTGGCGGAATAGCTCAGCTGGCTAGAGCATTCGGTTCATACCCGACAGGTCGTTGGTTCAAGTCCTACTTCCGCCACCATTTTGTGGCCCGTTGGTCAAGCGGTCAAGACACCGCCCTTTCACGGCAGTAACGGGGGTTCGATTCCCCCACGGGTCACCATTCTAAAAGGCAGGCATTTTTATGCTTGTCTTTTTGTTATTGTTTCAATAATTATAAAAATTACCGATAACAGCTCTTATCTCTGCTATCGGTAATTATCATTTTATTCTAAATAATTCATCCAGTCTGCTTTTATATCGTCATAATTTTTATTAAAAATTCCTTCAATGTCTTGTGTCGCATAAGCCTCAATGACTTTCTCTATTCCAAATATATCAACAAGATATGTAACCATAGACGTCGCTTGATTGTATGATAATTCTTTTCCGATTGAATCATATTCTTTATTATTTATGGCTTTATATGTATCACCAATCGTACTGTAATTTCCCATTTCGAATTCAGTCTTTGCACATAAATCAATATATAATCGCAAATCAAATGTATCCACTGAATCAAGTTTTCCTCCATTAGCAATATAACTTTCACAAATCTTTTTGTAAAAAATCGACTGACTATCTCCGGCTTCTGCTCCCTCATCAAAAATATTCTCCTCTGCCATTCTCATAATCTGAATATATGCAGCGGTATTTAGGTCATTAAATCCAAGCATCACTCCTAAATAATTGCATATCCCCTCACTTAGCCAAATATTATTGTCATTTTCTTTAACTCCCATTGCGTGAACTGCTTCATGAAGCGTACTGTATGAATCATTTATATACATATCCCCTGATGAATATAGTGTTTTTGAATATCCTCTTTTTCCAAATTCAATATAGTATCGAAATTCACGATCAGTATCAAAATCAAACTTTTCGGATAAATTATTTTCATTAATGTATTCGATAAGTTCATGCAATCCTGTTGTAGTATTATACAGAAAACTGTGATACTGCGACGAACTTCCCGAATCGAAATCTCTGATATAATATGTAATATTATCAAAGGATATAATATATTTGTATATGTCGTCTGATGAAAAATCCATAGACATCAGCATTTTTTCTATTTCCGGTGTCTGTATATACTCAATTTCAGCGCCTAAAGATTTCAGATATGCATTTTTATACTCAACTCGTTTATCTATATCAAGCAATGCTTCTGCTCCATATTCATCACAAATAAAGCGAAATAACGCTTCCGCCACAGAAACCGACTTCTCTCTGTCAAAAACAAACATATCATCGTATAATGTCAAATATGCTATACTATCATAATTTGAAAAAAAATCTTTTAAGTTTTCCGGCTCCTTTTTCTTCTCATACGCATCAAGCCCATACAGCAGCCATTCTTCATCGCTTGTACGAATATCTTCAAATAAATCTACTTCTTCCTCAGACACATTTGTTTCAATATCGGTATCTAAATTTTCTTCTTTATCTTCAACATCATTTCCGCAGGCAGTAAGTAATACTAATACGCTCAAAATCATGGCTATCGCAATATTTCTTATCATAACTGTTACCTCATGTCATATTAAAATATTTTTTATATCGCTCATATAATTCTAAAATCGGTTCTTTAAAATTTTCAAAATTCGCATTATTAATCATGTCATCAAAAAGTTTTATGCAACTTTGCTCTGCCGGTATAGAATTCGGAATATATGCGCTATACAAAAGCTTTGACGTTTCTTTCTTATCATCTTCCGATAAATGTCTTTCAAGCATATATAAAATACGGTTCATGTACATTTCCGCATGTTCTGAATCGCCCGATTGCATAAGCAAAGATACGATATTTGCATAATCGCACAGTACAGGTACATCGAAAAAACCTGCGTATTTATTATCCAAAACAGTTTCGTATACTTCCGCCGCTTTTTTATAATAATAAAGTTTTTCTTCAAGCGTCATTTCATTTGAAATTAACTGGCGGACTTCACACTCAACCATATCAATCATATAAATTATATTCTTTTTAATTTGACTTAAATATTCTTCGCCTTCCATAACAAATTTAGCATAAACTTCTCGGCTATGTCTAAGCTTTGGAAGCTTTATATAGTAGTACATCGCTTTTTTCTTTATTTCTGAATTTTCTGTCTGTGAGCAAATCTGAATCATTAGTCTATAAATTTCATTACGCATGTCATCGTCCGTGCAATTTCTTTCTGCGTATTCAGCTAATGAAATCATCTTTTGTACATGGTTGATATCAAACATTTTTTTCTTCAGTATATGAAACATTACATCAGCATAATTTCCATAATGTTCCGGATTAAGTTCTATTTCACTAATAAGAGCTTTATAAGTTCCTTCATAGTCATTCTTTTCATTAAGTTCACGTATTTTATCTTTAAAATTTTTTCTGTGCTCTATTCCCCATAAACTATCCATTTCAAATATTGAATCGATTGAACAATGGAACAATATTGCTATCTTAGGCAAAAGAGAAATATCCGGCGAAAGCAGTCCCCTCTCCCATTTTGAAACAGTCTGTGATGACACACCAAGCTTTTCTGCTACTGTTTCCTGTGTCATACCACTTTCAGTCCTTAGTGATTTCAATTTATCTTTTAATGCCATACTAACCTCACATTCCATATATTTTAATTAATTATAACATATCTCATTATTTATGTATACGTATGATACAGCACAACAACCTGTCCGTTTTATACTATACACAGATTTTGATTTTTAAAATTTTATTTATAAATAAATTTTTTAACGAATTAGCCTTGATTTATAACTAGCATAAATATATAATATATAAACTGATTTTTCAATTTAAGAGGTATCTTTAATGGTAAAGGATATGACTGAGGGCAAACCTCTAAAACTTATTCTAAATTTCTGTATTCCGCTTATTATAGGCAACCTTTTTCAGCAGCTCTATAATATAGCGGATTCAATAATCGTCGGACAGATTCTTGGAAAAGACGCTCTGGCCGCAGTCGGCTCAACCGGTTCGCTTAATTTCCTTGTAATCGGATTTGTTCTCGGCATGTGCGGAGGATTTTGTATCCCCGTAGCGCACAGTTTCGGAGCCGCAAATTATAAATTAATGCGCCGTTTTATATTTAACGCCGCATATCTTTCCGCAATTACCGCGATTATATTCGCAATTGCAACAGGACTCACCGCAGGAAATATTTTGCAGATAATGCAAACTCCCGATAATATATACGAGCAGGCACGTATATACATAACTATTATATTTTTTGGTATACCTGCTACCGTATTTTATAATATTTTATCTGGTATTCTACGTGCACTCGGTGACAGCAAAACACCTTTATATTTTCTAATAATTGCCGCTTGTATAAATATCGTACTTGATGTTGTTTTTATTCTATTCTTCAATTCAGGAGTTGCAGGTGCAGCAATTGCTACCGTAATCGCACAAGTTATCTCAGGTCTTCTTTGTCTTTTCTATGTTATGAAAAAATATCCGATTCTACGTCCCGAATCAGTGAGTGAGGAAACCGCTTTTAATTTCTCTGCCTCAAAACGTCTTATTTTAACAGGTCTTCCGATGGCTTTGCAATTTTCAATTACTGCTCTTGGTACAATAGTTCTCCAAAGTGCTGTAAATACGCTCGGTTCTGACGCAGTAGCGGCAATTACTTCAGCTCAGAAAATTCAAATGCTTGTAACACTTCCAATGGAAACAATCGGGCTTACACTATCTACATATTGCTCACAGAATCTGGGTGCCGGAAAAATCGACCGTATACGTACCGGAATTCGTCAGGCTACAATTCTTGAAATTGTATACTGTATCGCGGCTTTTATAATAATGGCAACATTAGGTTCTTACTGTGCCCTATTATTCATAAGTCCCGAAGAAATAGCCCTGCTTGACCAAATCGCATTATTCCTGCGTATTAACGGCGCATTCTATATAACTTTAGGATTAATTTTCCTTTTCAGAAACTCAATTCAGGGAATGGGATTCGGGTTTGGTGCGATGACTGCCGGAATTTTTGAAATGGTTGCGCGGGCTCTTGTAGCTTTCTTCATTGTAGGAAAATTCGGTTATTTCGGCGTATGCTTTGCAAATCCTGCCGCATGGATTGCCGCTGATATCCTGCTTATACCTCTGTACTTCTACGTTATGAAAAAAATAAGCAAATCACATGCCAATTAATAAAAAGAGCTTGACGCATAAAACGTCAAGCCCATTTTTTATTTAAAAGTAAATATAATTTATAAATCTGTCCGAAGTTTCTTTTAAATCTAAATCCCCTTCAGAAAACATTATTCTATAATTATATTCAATCGGCTGACCTTCGGGAATCCATACCGCGCCTTTAAAGAATAGATTATTTGCCGCAAAAAGTCCGTAATCGCGTATATGCCATGCGGTCGGATACCGCTCATTTTTTTCATTATCAAATACTGTTATACCGCACTTTAATCCATCAACTTCACCGGAATATGTACAGAAATGCGCCGATTTACTCCAGCATTCCTTTTCTCCTCTCGCACCGTATGAATTTATCATGCTTCCATTTCCGCGGTCAACACGCATTTGTTCATTTACTCTTATTCCAAGAGGTCCGGCTTCTTTTGTTGCCCCAAATACTGCTTCTCCATATGATGCCTTGAATACAATCTTCACATCTATGTATCTTCTCTCATGATTTTGATTATAAAATGTGAATGTACGTGTTTCGTCAAGCATAGGCACACCGTCAACCGACTCCCATACATTATTTGCAGTAATTCTTCCGAATACTGGGCCGTTTACAATTTCCGAAATTGATACATGTCTTTCTTGTCCTCTATTTTCAGGCTCATTCCAAAAGTCAACATTTTTAACTGAATTCGCAGTCACATCGCCTACCGCAATAAATACGCTTCTGTGGTGAGGGTGCTCTTTTGTATCGAAATCAAGGCGCGTAAACGGCTTTCCTGCGCTGTTCATAACCGCCCCAAGACATGGCTTAGCAATTGACGGGTCAAATACATACGA
>CALWTV010000282.1 GCA_944384555.1 uncultured Clostridia bacterium
GACTCCAAAAAGACCGGCGGCGTAACGATTTCTCACCTCCGTTTCGGCGACAGCCCGATAAAGAGCCCGTACTATATCACTAAGGCTGACTTCGTTGCGTGCCACAATCCTTCTTATATCTTAAAGGGATTCAAAATCGTAAACGACGTTAAGCCCGGCGGTACTTTCCTTCTCAACTGCCAGTGGACTCCTGAGGAAATTGAAACTCACCTCCCCGCAGAAGCTAAGAAGTATATCGCTGAAAACAACATCAACTTCTATACCGTAAACGCTATCGACAAGGCAATTGAAATCGGTATGGGCAAGCGTACAAACACCATTCTTCAGTCCGCATTCTTCGCACTCGCTAACGTTATGCCGATCGCTGAAGCTGTTGACTACATGAAGTACATGGCTAAGAAGTCATACGCTAAGAAGGGTGACGCCGTTGTTGAAATGAACTACAAGGCAATTGATGCCGGCGTTGACGCTATCGTTAAGATTGATGTTCCTGAAAGCTGGAAGACTATCGAAGTTTGCAACTGCAAAGAATCTGTTTCCGGCAAACGTCCCGAACTCGTTAAATTCGTCAATAATATAGTAATCCCTGTATCCAAAATGCAGGGTGACAGCCTCCCCGTTTCCGTATTCACCGACCACGTTGACGGTACATTACCTCAGGGTGCTGCTGCTTATGAAAAACGCGGTGTTGCTGTTACAGTTCCTGAATGGATTCCGGAAAATTGTATCCAGTGTAACCAGTGCGCTTATGTCTGCCCGCACGCTACTATCCGTCCGTTTATCTTAAACGAGGAAGAAGCTGCCGCAGCTCCCGCTTCAACCAGATTCGCTCCCGCTAAGGGCAAGGGTCTTGAAGGCATGAAGTTCACTATGAGCGTTTCTCCGCTTGACTGTATGGGATGCTCTGTCTGCGTAGGCGTATGCCCTGCTAAGACTAAGGCTCTCCGTATGGTTCCTCAGGAATCTCAGGCTGACCAGCAGGCTGCGTTCGATTATGCTGTTGCTAACGTATCAGTTAAGAATACCGGCTTCGCTGAAACTACAATCAAGGGCAGCCAGTTCAAACAGCCCTTACTCGAGTTCTCAGGCTCATGCGCAGGATGTGCTGAAACCTCTTACGCTCGTCTTATTACTCAGCTCTTCGGCGAAAGAATGTATATCTCCAACGCTACCGGATGTTCTTCTATTTGGGGTGGTTCCGCTCCCGCAACTCCTTATACCGTAAATCGCGACAGCGGCAAGGGTCCGGCTTGGGCTAACTCCCTCTTTGAAGATAACGCTGAACATGGTCTTGGTATGTTCCTCGGTCAGAAAGCTATCCGCGACAGACTTATCGGCTATGTAAAAGAACTCGGCGAAAAAGTTGAAGACGCAGACAAGAAAGCTATTATCGATGAATATCTCGCTACCGTAAATGACGGCAAGAAGAACGGCGCTGCTACTGCGGCACTCGTAGATATGCTCGAAAAATGCGGCTGCGATACAGCTAAGAAGATTTTGGCTGAAAAAGATTACCTCGCTAAGAAGTCCATTTGGATATTCGGTGGTGACGGTTGGGCTTATGATATCGGCTTCGGCGGTCTTGACCACGTTATCGCTTCCGGCGAAGATGTAAACATCATGGTATTCGATACCGAAGTTTACTCCAACACAGGTGGACAGGCTTCTAAGGCTTCTCAGATTGGTCAGGTTGCTCAGTTTGCCGCAGCCGGAAAAGCTATCGGTAAGAAGAACCTCGCTGAAATCGCTATGTCTTACGGCTATGTTTACGTTGCTCAGATTGCAATGGGCGCTGATATGAACCAGACACTCAAGGCTATCTCCGAAGCTGAAGCTTATCCGGGACCGTCAATCATCATCGGTTACGCTCCTTGTGAAATGCACGGCGTTAAGGGTGGTATGGCTAACTGCCAGGTTGAAATGAAGAAGGCAGTTGAAGCTGGTTACTGGCAGATGTTCAGATTCAATCCCGCACTCAAGGCAGAGGGCAAGAATCCGCTTACAATCGATTCCAAAGAACCGACTGCAAATTACGTTGACTTCATCAAGTCCGAAACACGTTACAGCCGTCTTGAACTCGCATTCCCCGAAAGAGCAAAACAGCTCTTCGCTGAAGCTGAGGCAGGCGCTAAGGCTAAATACGAACGCCTTGTTAAAATGGGCAAATTATATGAATAATATTTGCTAATATCCCAAAAAGATATTAGAATAAATTGGCGACCTCCATTTTCGGAGGTCGCCTTTGTTTTTTTTAAATGTTTAACTTTATCGCATATTATTTAGATACTTCCAACATAGATTTTTGACAGTATGTATAGCTATAATAAATCCCGTTGTTACTATTATAGCTGAGAGCATCTCAAAAATTTGATTCATGATTATTTTATATATAAAATGCTATGCTAATTCAAACAAGCGCGGCTCCTAAAGATTTGCACGCCTCAATTGCATCATTGTCTGGAGTTTCATTGCAGATAACAAAGTCACATGCCATAACGGCACCGTCAGAAATACAGTTTTCCTCCCAATTGCGCATCCATTCTCCATCACCCCAACCGTATGAACCAAAAAGTGCAATTTTTTTATTTTTAAGTTTTGGTTCGCATGATGAAAACATAGGGAGAAACTCACTTTCTTCAAGTTCCTCAGAGCCCATTGAGGGGCAGCCGAAAGCTACTGCGTCATAGGAATCTATCATTGACGGGCTGAATTTAGCGGCGGTTATAACTTCAGCCTCTCCGCCGTTTTCCTTAATGCCTTCCGAAACCGCGTTTGCCATAATTTCTGTGTTTCCTGTTCCGCTCCAATATACTACCGCTATTTTACTCATAATTTTAATCCCTTTCTTAAATTTTATTATATAATCAAATTGAAACCGGTATAGTAAGCCGTTCCAATGATTTGCCTTCTGCATGACATTTACAATAAATATCAGTACATTTTTTGTATTTTTTAAAAATTTTTATAGCTTTTTCTTTATCCCCATACACTTTCCAGTATCCTACCAATATAAATCCACCGGCATTATTCTCAATAAATCCAGATACATCTTCAGGGGGATACCCTAAAAACAACCCAATTTCATGAGGAAATTCATCATTTTCATTGAGCCGCCTGACAAGACCCTGAATGCATCTTTGCGGTGTACAAATTGAATATCCCCGTTCACTTAGTATACGATAAGCGCATTCATGATTTAAATCCTCCGATAACATTGATGGACGGTATATGTATATAATCGCCCTATCATTTTTGTATCTTAGCGGAACTGCTCGTATTCCTTTTCCCAGCAGACGTCGGTTTATATTCCTTATCGATTGATATAAATCATCTTTGGATTTGAATTCACAGGTGAAAATATTACCAGTTTTGATTCCCGCGAGAGTCGGAGAGCAATGCCTTATAATCATTTCTTCAGACATATTGTACCTCAGCCGCATGTTCTTCCAATATATTTTTAAGAGCTGCTGCGGAGCTTACGTGACTTCTGGCGATTTTTATATTTTTACCTTTCATTTCACTTAGCGCAAAACGAACCATTTTATGAGATATTGTATTTGTAAAAAGCACAAGCAAATCTGGACATCCAATACCTTTGAACGCTCCATTCATTTTGGGATATACTTTTGCTTTGCAGTTGTACTCTCCGCAGATATCTATATAACGGCGTGTCATACATTCGTTGCCGCCGACAATAACTATACTCATATTAACCTAACCTCAATTTATTTTAATTTTGCCATATTCTCAAATATTACAATGAAATTATAGCAAAATAAATAGAGCCTATCTACTCTGAACAGTCAGAGTAAGGCTCCAAAAAGACAGTTATTTTTTATTTATCATACGATACTGATTCGGTGCGATACCTTTTACATTTCTGAAAGCACTCGCAAATTTACTTGAGTTGTCATAACCATGCTCACCTGCAATCTCTAAAATACTTTTATCGGTATATTCAAGCATATATGCGGCTGACTCCATTTTTTGTGTTTTTATGAATGCGTAAAACGGAACACCATATACAGCCTTAAAAGCGTTTTTTATATTTGTAGCAGAGATATGGAATTTTTCAGTAATTTGTTCAAGAGTAATACGTTCATCCATATTTCCGGTAAGATATTCGCCCACTGTTTTTGCTAAATTAACCTGACATGGTGATACAGAGCGTTTGAGCGACTCATCATTTTTGTTATCAAAAACGCTTAAAAACAGCATCAGCTCCAATATTTTTATTTTAAAATAAGCATCTCGTATCATATTCGGAACTGTATAAAGCTCGGAGTATATGTGTTCAAAGGCAAGGTTTGAACGTGCTATGAAACATGGTCTGTTTTTGCAGAATCTGTCGCGTATGTTTGCAGGCTGAACTGCCACGTCCTTTAAAAAACATGACAGACATTTAGGAGCTTGGTTTATATCGATATGAACAGTAATTCCGTGATAATGTCCTATTGGAAAATAGAGCATATCTGATAGCTGTGATTTCCGCACAATTAATAAATCTCCCCGTGATATATAACAGAATTCATTTTCAATGCGGCATTCCATACGTCCCTCGCGGCAGTGCAGTATTTCAAAACTATTTTCGCTTTCAGAAAATTCATTTTTCTGAAAATTTTCATTCAACATAGCTTTTTTCGAGTGTATATCGTGATAAAATAGGTAAATACCCGGAAAAACCTCATATTTAATTGTAAATGAGTCTTTATTGTCAGTCATTTATTTCCTCATATCAGCTCAGACAGATAAATTGGAGATAGTTCCGCAAGAAAAGCACAAATTGCAGTATCTGCCGCACTATCTTCGATATCGGGACTAAAGAGCTTATTTTTTATTTTTATGTAATAATATTCATACATAGAAGCGGTTTCAAGACCGATTGGTGTAAAAAATATTAGACCTCTCGATTCTTTTTTCACAAAATTCATGTATGTAAGAATATTTATCATGTTGTGAACGCTTGGTTTTGAGATTCCCAGTTTTTCTGCCAAATCACTGCTGCGGATACCGGTGCCGTTTTCGGAGAGTTTTTTTATAAAGAGAAGATATTTTATATGCGAGGCTGTTGGCATAAATTTATTTTCCATTGGTTTATACCTCATTTTTTAAATATACTGTGATTTTTTTATTTTTCTTTTTACAGTTATCAATAACATATTTTGTTCCTTTACTCCCTCTGGCAGATAAAATTCCATATCATCTACCACTAAATTTCTTGAACCTATAACGGCAACTTTCATAAACTATCCTTCAATTAACTATTTTGAGTTAATTATATATCATTTGCAGTTATAATTTAACTCAATTGAGGTAACCTTTTTAACTTATAAAGACTAAAATAGTGTTAAAAAGTTTAAATTGGAGAAGTTATATGAACATCGGAAATGCTGTCAGAAAGCGTATATTGGAATTGTGTTATGAGCGAAATATTACAATTAATAAACTTAGTACCATGAGTGGCGTGACACAATCAACTATTAATAATATAGTAAGTGGACGTAATAACAGTACAATGATGTCTACTATTAAGAAATTATGTGACGGCTTGGATATATCAATTTCTGAATTTTTCTCATCTGAAGTATTTGAAAATCTGGAGCAAGAAATAAAATAATGTGAAATTAAATTCGATAACTTGTATAATCAAATTAATAGTGCTTTCATTGTGTGTTGTATGCAATCGAAATTTGCATCTAACATTTCTTTTGAGTGAACGCATTTAGTCATAAAAATGGGAATCGTAAACAGTACATACAAAATCGGTGTAATCATTTAACTAAAGGATGCAAGAGGTTTCTCTTTTTTGGTTAAGCTTTTTTCTCTTCCGAAAAAAAGAGAAAAAAGCTTAAGAAAGCGGATATATAACATCAAAACATCTTACATAACACATAAAAATATACTAAAATAAAGTGGTGAGTTCATTTCTTCCCCCACCACCATTTTTTAACTTAATTTCCAGTATTTCTGCCGGATTTCTTATCACCACAACTGCATTTACAACTTCCGCAGGTCTTTGCAGCCGGACAACCTATGCATTTCTGCCCGCGCTTTTTTGCTCTGTATATGTAAATCCCCGCTCCGCCTATTACCAATGCAAGAATTACGATAATTATAATATTTTCCATAACGTTAAATACATCCTACGCCTTGAGCTTTTTATTACTCAGAGAATATTCAGCCTTTAACTTTTTGTCTGAACGCATCATCAAATATACAATTATACCGACCATAACCGCAACCGCAATAAGCCCTGGTATAAATCCAGCTCCGACTGTACCCTCGGTAATCAAAGTGCCTATCTGATAAATCAGAAAAGCAACTATATATCCTGTGGCAAGCTGAAAAGCAACTCCGCCAAACATCCATTTTCTGTCCTTGATTTCGGAATTCATCGCTCCGATTGCCGCAAAACAAGGAGGAGTAAACAGATTGAACATCAGACACGCAAGCGCCGCCGCTTTTGTAAGCCCGAAAATTGCCGCAACTTCATCAGCTCCGCCCATAAGCGCAAGCTCATCTGTATCAATAAAATTAGTTACACCATAGCATACCGCAAGCGTTCCAACAACGTTTTCTTTTGCGATAAATCCCGTAACTGCCGCTGCCGCCATCTGCCATACGCCAAATCCGAGCGGAATAAGCAGAAACGCAAAAGGAGTAGCAATTGAGGCGAGAATTGAAGTATGCTCTGCACCTTCTTCAATAAGCTGGAAGTTCCAGTTGAAACTCTGCATAAGCTGAACAACTGTGTTGCATATAAGGATAATCGTGCCGGCTTTTACGATATACGCCCAACCGCGTGAACACATCGATAAAAACGCACGCTTTATAGAGGGAATCTTGTATTCGGGAAGCTCGATAATGAAGAACGATTTGCGGTTCTTGTAGCCCGCGATTTTATTTATAATCAAAGCTCCTATAAAAATAAGGATAATACCCGCAAAATACATCAGAGTGCCTACCCATGACGCATCAGCAAAGAATACTCCCGCAAATAAAGCGATAACGGGAAGTTTAGCTCCACACGGCATAAAAGGGGAGAGCATAGCGGTCGCACGGCGTTCACGCTCGTTTCTGATTGTACGGCAAGCCATAATTCCCGGAATCGCACAGCCAGTGGTAATTACAAACGGAATAACAGATTTTCCGGAAAGCCCAACTTTTTTGAAAATCGGGTCAAGCACTACCGAAACGCGCGCCATATATCCGCAGTCCTCAAGCAACGCAATGAGGAAATACATAACCATAACAAGCGGCAAAAATCCTACAACCGCTCCGACACCGCCGATTATTCCGTCAACTAAAATCGCCTGCAACAACGGGTGCGCATTTTCGACAAGTCCGCCGACCCAGCCTTGGAATTGTTCAATCAACGCAACTAAACTGTCAGCGAGCCACGGACCGAACGAGGACTGCGAAACGTCAAATACCAAAAACATCACAACCGCAAAAATCGGTATGCCAAGCCACTTATTTGTTAAAACTGCGTCAATTTTATCACCTGCATTTCTATTTCGAGTAAAAATTTTTCGGCTTTCAACTTCTTCAACAATTTTGTTTACAAAATCAAAACGTTTGCGGTCAGCTTCTTCGACCGCTTTTTTGTCTGTCAAATCGATATCTCC
>CALWTV010000283.1 GCA_944384555.1 uncultured Clostridia bacterium
AATCTATCTCAATTGCCCAGTCATGCGGCAAATCAACGCTGCGCCATCCACTGTCATCAAAATCAGCGGTTATCGGAGAGGCCGATTCTCCAGATTTAGCAAAAGTCTTTCCGCTACGTCCAAATCCAAAATCTTTTTCTGGAAATGCGGCATTTCCAAGCGAAAATTTCCATTCTTTATCTATATTTATTATATTTCTCATTTTATATATAACTGCTTCCTTATTTTTTTAGAGCTTTAACTTCTTCTATTACTTTTGCAATTTTTTTATTTATACTTTTTTCAACTTTTGTAGCATTTGAAACTAAATCACGGTCATCTGAAGCAAACATATTGCGTAAAAATCCATCTCTTATATCATTGCACCAGAATGAATCTCCAAGGTCATATACTCGATTTGAAAGAATTATGTCAAGCATTTCGCCTGATTCTTCATCTCTTGAATTTTTAGTTTTAAGTGATATTTCGTAATATGCAGGTAAAACGGTTTTGCGAGACTCACATGCCATTGCTTCTAATATAATACCGGTTTTGTCTATTTCATTACTAGTAATCGGCGCAATTGCAATATTTCCACCGTATTGACGGGTATAATACTGTTCCTGAGATTCATCGTACTTGGGATATGGGAGAATTCCAAAGTCAGTATCCATTGTGCGCAACCTTGCGAGTTTTCGGAAAGAAGAATCGTGGAATAAACCTCCATTACTTGCAAACATATCTTCAAGCACTGTATCAATATCGCTTTGAATGTCATTTACATACCATGAACCCGTATCGCGTGTTATGCTGAATACTTTCGATATTACATTATAAAAGCCCTCATCATTTGCAAGGTTGAATACAGGTTCATCATTCTCATTTTTTGAAATTGATAGCTGACCGCATGAAATCCACATAGCTGGAAGCACCTGCTTTGGCATTGCAATATATCCATATCGGTCTTTTTCATCCATTACTCCGTTTCCATCAATATCAGCTGTTACTGCTTTCATCATCTCTGAAAATTTATCAAGTGTCCATGTCCCGTTTTTCACAAGGGCATACGGATTTTCAAGGTTAAAATCTTCAAGCATCTTCTTGTTGAACAAAAGTATTACAGTAGTGTCATATGCTCCGATTGAAAAATCTCCGTATTCAAAAATATTCTCTCCGGCAATTGACATATAATCAGATAAATTACTGCTCCAGTATGGTTTTGATGTGTCTATATACGGTATATCTTCATATGAAAATGACATTCCTTCAACGTAACATGACAGTGCATTTCTTTCGAGCATATTCATGAGGTCATATGCATTATCGCCAGAATTTACGACTTCACGCATTTCATTTATACCGAACTCCCAATTATCATATGTTTCTACAAACTTCATATTAAATCTTTCCTCTATCGCCCGATTTCTGGTATACACTGCATCATTGAGCGCTTCACCTGTCATTTCTTCTGAATTAAGGTTAGGAGTTATCCATGTCATTGAATCTACTGAAGGCGCAAGTATTTTGTATTCATATCCGCCAAAATCATGCTCCCCGAGGTCATCGTTAACAACTTCTTGGGTTTCTGTTTCAGACTGTACAACCAAATCTCCAGATACTTCTGTTGAAGTGCTGTCTGCCATTGAATCTGAAGTTCGGTTTGATGCTGATTCACCGCATGAAAACATGCCAATTAGTAAAACAACACAAAGTGAGAGAGAAATAATTTTTTTCATTGAAAGTACCTTCCTTTTCATAAAATATCAAACTCAATTATTCTAAATATATTTTTATTATATATTTTTATTTTACAGAAATTTGTCTCAAAGTTTCTATCTGTTGAGGGTCAAAGCTTCCGTCTCTATAAATCACAATATCTATTGTTACAGTTCCGCCGACAGCATTTACTTTATTGACATAATCACACATATACGTTCCGTCACGCTTGCATCCCGGCTTGCACCATGAACCCCACTCACTTCCGTCAGGTGCGATTCCCAAGGGCGCAAGAATATGAGACTGCGCACCATCGATAAATCTCGTTTCGGGAACATATATAAAGTCATTGAATTCTCCGCAGGTAAAGTCCGATATCGCAAAGTCCTTTTCAAGTTTCGGCTTAACTCCGTCATTATATGCTACAATTGCATTGGGATTTCCCTTTCTGCATGCTTTTTGATAAATCGAAAGCAAATCTTCATTATACTGAAACCATCTATAACAGCCGTCAATCCACCAACCGCAGACTTTATCGCCGTAACGCACCGCGTATTCCTCAAGCACTGACGCCCATTTTTCAACAAATTCACGGTTCATATTTTTTTCTCTCGGCTCAAAAAATCCGAATCTTTTACCAACTTCAGGGTCTATATGCGGACCATCGCCGGTATAATACAAATACAAATCAATATCATATTTATGAAGTGCCTCATATAAATCCAAAACTAAATCACGTTTTGCACAAGCTTCTCCCGGTTTTGTTCCCGCTATGCGGTCATATGTACTATTCGGTGCTATCATGTACTTTGTTCCCTGCATTAAGGTAATAAAATAATATCCTGCTCCGATTTCATGAAGTGTACGCGCTATTTTTTCAACATCTATTCCGTCGATAAGCTCCGACCAGTCAGTACATCCAGCTCCCTGATTACTTAGCGTACCTGCCTTATTTTGCTCATGATAAAGGTAGTGAGTAAAAACTCCCCATTTTTTGTTCATCATTCTATCCGCGTTACTCATTTTAAGTTACACTCCTTAATCTTATACATTATTATAAAGTAATTAAAATACTATAAAATCTTTCATATCGGGAATTGATTCAGCGGTATCCTGTCTGAGCAAAAGCGCGTCGGGTTCGGCCGAAATTGTTTTTTTACCGAAAGTCTTGAATTTGTTGCCATCAATAAACTCTGTAACTCCGGATTTTTTATATTCCTCTATAATCCTGCCTCGGTAATCGGAAATTATGTCGCTGTATTTTTCATCGGGGGCAAGATTTTTTGTTTCTTTTTGGTCTAAGGCAAGATTAAAAAGATAATCCTTTTCATCTGGAACACTGTATATGTACTTATATTTATCTGTTGTGTACATATAAAGAGCAGTATCACCGTAGCTAAACTGACCAATAATTCCATCTCTCTTAACTTCACCATTAATAACTTTAAACAGGCTGTCACCATCAGTTTGAACACCGCTATCCGATATTTCCGCCATATCCATAATCGTATCAAAAATATCGGCAAGCGACACCGGCGTATCACATATACCCTTATTCATTTTGCCGCTTGGGTCAATCACAAGCATCGGTATACGTGCAGCGCTGTCAAGAAATGTGCGTTTTCCATAGCAGTTATAGTCACCGAGCATTTCACCGTGGTCTGAAGTAAAGATTATATACGTATCGTCAAGCAGTCCTTCTTCATTCATATACGAAAGCAATCTGCCAATATTATAATCCACAAATGAAATTGCGGCGTAATACGCTGCTTTCATCGTGCGGTAAAGATTTATATCGGTTCCCTTATCACGGTATTTATACCTATTCTGGAATTTATTCCAATATGTAATTACATCATCGTTTCCGTCAGGACATTTTGCAAGGCTCATATCAACTGTACGGTATAGTTTATTCCAAGGTGCGGGAGTTTCAAACGGCGGATGCGGCTTTATAAAACTCGTCATAAGGAAAAACGGTCTGTTTGTATCGCGTTTTTTCAGGAAATCAATGCTTCTGTCAGCTACCCAGTATGAATTGTGTGTTTTCATGCTCATCTGCGATACCTGCGGGATATAATACATCTCGCTTCTGAATCCGAGAGGTTCAGATATATGTAAAAATCCGTTTTCATCTATGAAATGCTTATAATCATCTTTTGCCCCACATTCTTCGCTTGTATCACGTGCTTCGTATCCCCACAGCTGGTCTTTGAGAGTGAAGTGCATTTTTCCGACACCATGAGTCTGATACCCGTTTTTCAATAACACTTCCATAAAGCTGGTATTATGTACTGAGCTTCCGTTATCATAACAGCCGGAATGATGCGGCATAAGTCCTGTATGCATAGTATATCTCGCCGCAACGCATACGGGACAGTTTGTATATGCTCTTGTAAAGCAGGTTCCCATTCCCGCGAGTTTATCAAGATTCGGAGTTTTGATTTCATTATTTCCAAGTGCGCTTATTGTATCGAATCTCTGCTGGTCAGTAAAAAGCAGAAGAATGTTTTTCTTCATAATAGCTTACCTCTTTAATTTAGCCTTATTAAAAATATTGTATAATTACTTACATTTGTTCAGTATTGTAGTTATATGATACAGTATTTTTATATAATTCCAAATAATAAAAATATAATATATAATAAATTAATTTTCAGGATATATTTCATTTTTCAATAAATTATATTGTATAAGCTATGATACTAATACAATATACACAATTATTATAAATCATATTTACATATTTGTAAATATAAAATTTATTTTTTTTTACAAATAAAAAAACTCGGCATAAAACCGAGCTTCAAAACTGAAAGTGGAGCTAATGGCGGGATTCGAACCCGCGACCTATTGATTACGAATCAATTGCGCTACCGACTGCGCCACATTAGCAAAATATTCAGCTTATATATTTTACAATAAACTTTATATTTTGTCAAGGGCAAAATTTTTTATTTTTGAATGTCATTTGTAGTGTTTATATATAAATGCGATATCAAAATAATTGAGAATCTTTTTAAAATTATGCCTTGACATTTGTATAATATTATGATATTCTTAATCAGTAATTTATTCTAAATTTTATTTGTACACAATGCTTTAAATTGCTTAATTTAATTTTAATTAAACATGTTTCCGTAGCTCAGCTGGATAGAGCGACCGCCTCCTAAGAAAGTGTTGAAACATACACCTTGGAGGCAAAGGGAACAGGTAATAAGTAAAATTAAATATAGATTTTCTAGATGTCGCTATAGCTCAGCTGGATAGAGCGACCGCCTCCTAAGCGGTAGGTCGGAGGTTCAAATCCTCTTAGCGACGCCAAAAACTCCGCCGAAAACGTTGATTTTTCAAGGTTTTCGGCGTTTTCTA
>CALWTV010000284.1 GCA_944384555.1 uncultured Clostridia bacterium
ATAGAACATTACCTTTTTCGCCCAAAACTATAATACCTTCGTTCATTTTTTCATTTACAGAACTAAATTCTTTTTGCTGTTTCTGAGATTTATGTATCTCATACTTTATCTCATTATTTTGAGTATCAATTTTTCTGAGCAGAGGAGCAAATTCATCATATACACTGTTTGAGAGTGGGTCACTTAAATTTATATTATTGACAGGCGCAACTATCAAATTTGTAAGCTTTTGAGCTATATATACCGCCGCAATTTCCAAAAATACAAATATAGGAATAAGCAAAGGAATATTTCCCAATAAAGCTGACAGCGCATTTGAAGCGGTATCAGATACACGCAGAATTCTTCCGTCATCCAACTTGACTGCATAATAATACGTGTTTTCTCCAAAAGTATCTGAAAATCTCGTAGCTTCGCCAACACCGTTATTTTGAGCAGATACTATTTCAGGACGTGTTAGATGATTGTCCATTGTTTCAGCGGATTTTCTGCTGTCATACAAGACATCACCGTCCGCCTCAATCAAAGTTATACGGCTATCTTTATCCGGCAAAACAAGAGAGTCAAGATAATCGCTGTCATTCTGCAAAGCCGCCGCTACATAAAGACTCTCTCGTTTTACACTGTCTTTCATCTCAGAAAAATATCCGTAATATGTCACAAAGCTGACTAAAACCAAAGTAAGTAGTATTCCTCCTACGGTCAAAGAAATAATACTTGCAAAAATTCTTTTTTTCAAACAACACTCCCCTGCCTTATGCCTTATTTTGAAATTACGCCGCTGATTTTATATCCTACACCGCGCACAGTTTCAATTATTCCTCCGCATTTTCCGAGTTTTGACCTGAGAGTTCCCACATGAACGTCAACTGTACGTGTTTCTCCGTCAAAATCATATCCCCATATATCGCCGAGCATCACATCACGCGTTATTACAGTTCCTGAATTCAGCATCAAAAGTTTAAGCAATTCAAATTCCTTTAGTGTCAGCGACACTTCTTTTTCATCGGAAGTCACCGTATGTTGGCGTGTATTCAGAACCACTCCACCACATTCAAATATAGTTTTTTCATTTTTAGGAGACACTCTGCGCATAACAGCGCGTATCCTTGAAACCATTTCCATCATTCCGAATGGTTTTGATATATAATCGTCAGCACCGCAATCAAGCCCGATTACCTTGTCGTATTCGGTACTTTTTGCTGTTATTATAATTACCGGAATATCTTTTGATGAAGAATCACGCTTAAGCGCTTTCAAAATATCTATTCCGTTTTCTCCCGGAAGCATTATGTCAAGCAAAATCATTTCCGGAATTTTTCTTTCAAAGGCCTCAAACATCAATTCGCCGTTTTCAAAGCCTTCCGCTTCAAATCCGGTATTTTTAAGAGTATAAACAATAAGTTCTCTGATCGGTGCATCATCTTCAACACAGTAAATCATTTTTATTACCACTTTCTGAGCACTTTTCTCTGAATTTTTTAATCATCTACGTGCTTTCCGGTAATTGAAAATTCAACCCATTCCGCAATATTTGTGGCATGGTCTCCGATTCGCTCAAAGTATTTTGCTATCATCAGAACGTCAACAGCATATTCTCCGTTATGAATATCCGTATTGATTTGTGACACAAGTTCATGTCTGATATCGTCAAACAGCTTGTCAACTACATCATCATACTGTATAACAGATTGAGCAAGTTCAAGGTCACGTCGAACAAATGCATTTATACTGTCAGTTACCATCTTTATAGTTGCCTTAGACATCTCACCTATATGAACAGTATTTTCTTTATTAAATACGTCTGCAATCAAAACAATCTCTGCTATATCTGAAGCTTGGTCTCCGATTCGTTCCATATCGGTTATCATCTTAAGCGCCGCAGAAATTAATCGCAGGTCTCTTGCAACTGGCTGTTGCTGAAGCAGTAATTTAAGACAAAGACTCTCGATATCTCTTTCCATTCTGTCGATATTTTTATCTACCTCGATAGCCTTTTTCGCTAACGTCTTATCATTTTCAATAAGCGATTTTGCCGCACAAGCAATCGCATTTTCACACAGCGCACCAAGCTCTATTAAATGTGTATTGAGCATACCAAGCTGGTCATCAAAAACCAATCTCATATTTTCAAAATACCTCCTTATCCGAAACGTCCCGTGATATAGTCCTCGGTTCTGCTGTCACGGGGATTACCGAAAATTTGCTCTGTCTGCCCAAACTCTATAACCTCACCTAACAGAAAGAATGCGGTTTTATCCGAAATTCTTGCCGCCTGCTGCATATTGTGCGTTACCATAACAATAGTATACTCTTTTTTCAGCTCACTTGCAAGGTCTTCTATCTTAGAAGTTGAAATCGGGTCAAGCGCAGATGTCGGTTCGTCCATCAGCAGAACTTCTGGTTCAACCGCGAGCGCTCTCGCTATACAGAGTCTTTGCTGCTGACCGCCTGACATTCCAAGCGCACTTTTTTTAAGTCTATCCTTTACCTCGTCCCAAATTGCCGCCTGACGAAGCGAACGTTCCACAATATCATCAAGTTTTGCTTTAGCGCGTACACCGTGAGTTCTAGGACCAAATGCAATATTGTCATATATGCTCATCGGAAACGGATTCGGTTTCTGAAATACCATACCAACACGGCGGCGCAGGAGATTTACGTCCATATCTCCATATATATCCTCACCGTCAAGTAAAATCGAACCTGTTACCTTACAGCCTTCAACTAAGTCATTCATACGGTTGAGCGACTTTAAAAGCGTTGATTTTCCACAGCCGGACGGACCAATAAATGCTGTTATTTCATTGGCGGCTATATTAAGGCTTATACCTTTTAACGCTTTAAAATCACCGTAATACAATTCTACATTATTTATAACGATTTTATCCATAAAGTACGTTACTTTCTCCGTTTCCATTCATTACACTGAACCAATAATTATTTTTGCTGACCGTTTTCCGAGATTTTTTTTGCGATTTTGGTTGATAAAAGATTTATTCCTACAACCAGTACAAGCAAAACTACCGCCGTGGCATAAGCTTCGCCTACATAAAGTCCCTCACGGGAAAGCGAATACATATGAACCGCAAGTGTTCTTCCCGATGAAAACAAACCGTCCGGTATCGCCGCAACTGTACCGGCAGTATATATAAGGGCAGCTGATTCTCCTACAATTCTTCCTACCGCTAAAATTATTCCTGCGAGAATACCGGGTGCGGCAGGAGGGAGAATTATTTTAAAGATTGTGCGGAGTCTGCCGGCTCCAAGTCCGAAACTTCCTTCTCTGTATGAATCCGGCACTGAGCGGAGTGCTTCTTCAGTCGTACGCATAATCAAAGGCAGAATCATAATAGCAAGCGTGAACGCACCGGCAAGGAATGAATAACCCCAGCCAAGCGCCGTAACAAAGAACAGCATTCCAAAAAGACCGTACACAATTGACGGAATACCTGACAGTGTTTCCGCAGTTACCCCTATTATTTTTACGAGCTTATTGCCGCGTTTTGCATATTCTACAAGATATATCGCCGCAGAAACTCCGACAGGAACCGCAATCAGCAGTGAAAGCAGTGTCATCAGAATTGTATTTATCAGCGCCGGCATAAGCGATACATTTTCAGATGTATATTCCCAAGCGAATATATCAAGTGATAAATTCGGTATTCCTTTTACGAGAATATAACCTATCAAAAATAAGAGCACTCCGCCTGAGATTATCGCACTTAAATTCACAAGCACAAACAGTATTAAAGATAACGGTGAACGCTTGTAAGATTTTATTTTTCGTATTATTCTTTTTGTCATAATTGCTTGATTTTGAGCCGGATTAATCGTCATTGCTTACTTCTCCTTTTTATAATCGAAAACAGACAATTTATAAGAAGTATGAAAACAAACAGAACTACCGCAGTTGCAATTAAAGCCTCGCGGTGCAAATCTGCCGCGTAACCCATTTCTATTACGATATTCGATGTAAGCGTGCGTACTCCTTTAAGCAAACCGTCCGGCATTCTCGGCTGACTTCCCGCAACCATTATTACCGCCATTGTTTCGCCTATTGCACGTCCGATTCCAAGTACTATTCCCGCCATTATTCCGGATTTTGCCGCCGGAAGTACGGTAAAAAATACGCTTCTTTCATGGCATGCTCCGAGAGCAAGTGCACCTTCATAATAAGAATCAGGCACAGCTCTGAGCGCACTCTCACTTATTCCGATAATTGTCGGCAGAATCATTATTCCAAGCAAAATCGATGCGGTAAGCATACTGCTTCCGCTTCCCCCGAACAAATTTCTTACAAGCGGAACAATTACCACCATACCAAAAAATCCATACACTACCGAGGGAATACCTGCCATAAGCTCAATTCCCGGCTTTAATATTTTATAAATAGGCTTCGGACAGAATCTTGCAAGATAAACGGCACATAATACGCCGAGCGGGACGCCTATTATTATAGCTCCCGCTGTAACGTAAATGCTTCCGAGAATCATCGGCAATATACCGTATATATCGTTGCTGGGTTTCCAAGTCTGACCGAGCAAAAAGTCGAATACACCTATTTTCCCGATTGCGGGCAGTCCGTTTGCGAACAGGAACACACATATAAGCACAACGGATACCACTGACATACACGCAGCTATAAGGAATACAACGTGCATTGACTTTTCTTTTATATTATTAATGTGTTTATTTTTTTGCATTTCTTGCATAAAGTCAGCTCCGAATATATTGTTTGATTCCGAATATATTTGATTATTCGACTTTTAATTTTTATTTTGTGGCGTCTGCCCATGTAAGAGCTTCGCCTGTGAAGATTTTCTTAACCTGTTCTGAGGTCAAGTTATCGGTTGGATTTTCTTTATTTACGATAACTGCTATACCGTCCATTGCAATTGTTGTAGGTGTAAGTCCTTTTTCAAGTTCGCTGTCTTTTACTGCGCGTGATGCCATACCGATATCACATATTCCGTCAATTACTGATGTCATACCTGTGGTAGAATCGCTTTCCTGAATTTCGATTGACGCATTAGGATTTACTGCCGCATATGCTTCTTTTAATTTTTCCATAACAGGTGTAACTGAAGATGAACCTGCGATTACAATTTTTCCTTCCGGCTGTGTG
>CALWTV010000285.1 GCA_944384555.1 uncultured Clostridia bacterium
AAAAACCTCTGTAACCGGCGAAAACGGAAGCGGCAAATCTACATTAATTAAAATTATCTGCGGTGTATCAGATTCATATAAAGGAAGTTTAAAAATAAATGGTGTTGAACTAAGAGATATTTCAATAAAAAAATGGCGTGAAATTATTTCATACGTATCACAGGATACTTATATATTTAACGACACTGTACGAGAAAATATTATGCTCGGAAATACCTCTGCGTCTGAGGAGAACGTAAATAAAGTAATAAATGAGCTTGATATATCCAAAATTGCTGAAAAAGAAGTTTCAATGAATCAAAATAATTTATCCGGAGGCGAAAAGCAAAGAATATCTATCGCAAGAGCGTTACTAAAAAACAATAATATAATTATTTTTGACGAGCCAAGCAATAATCTTGATAAAAAAACTGCTTGGTGGCTTGAAAACTTTATTCGCACAAGCAATAAGACAATCATTTTTATTACTCATGACCAAGATTTAATGAAATGCGCTGAATATAACATTAGCCTATCTCATTAAAATAATTAAAAAAACAGGCATAACCGTATGATTTTTAATATACGATTATGCCTATAAAATTATTTTGCTGTGATTATTCTAATTCTAAATAATCATTTATAAATTTCTCAAGTGATTTATCATACTTTTTCTGACCTTTTGCATACAGTGAAGCATAATCTGAATTGTAGGTCTGTGTCATTCTATATACTTCCTCGGAAAATCCTCCAAAGTTATATATAGCACCTATATCAAACGCACGATTTTCAAATATTATATCCAACATATCACGGCTTTCTTCATCACGTGATATTTTTCCCTGAAGGTTTACATCATAATATGCAGGCCTAAGAAGTTTACGTGATTCGCATGAAATCGCTTCAAGGAACATACCAACTTTCTCAGGGTCATAACATGACTGTGGAATTACTGTTGCTGTTCCCATATAATTGTTTACAGTGCTATAATATTCTTTTTGATTTTCATCATACTTTGGCATAGGAATAATACCAAAATCCACATCCATAGTACGCAGCATTTCTACATCTGCAAATCGAATCCACATAAACATCGCTTGATTATTTATGAACATGTTACACATACCTGTTGTAAAGTCAGTAGTTGTTGCATCGAAATAGTTCATTACATGGAAACAATTATCTTTTTTATAAAGAAAATTAAAAATGCTATCTATTTTATCAGCATTTGCCTCTGTAATAAGTGTATAAGCAGGTACTCCATACTGGTCTTTTTCTGCAAATCTCATATCAAATGCATTTATAAAACTATGTAGCGAATCTCGCTGATATAATAAACCATAAAAATCATTATTATCCATTTTACCGTTGCCATCTAAATCTTGAGATAATGACAGCACCATATTCTGGAATGTATCAAATGTCCATTTTCCATCTCTTACTATCTGATATATATCACCGTATTCATCATGATATCCGTAATCTTCATATAACTTTTTATTAAAAACTATTCCGGCGGTAGCTATTTCATCTCCAATTGTTAAATCAGTAGTCATAAAATATAATTTATCCATTATTTCTAAATCTTGTACTGATTTTTGGTCATACCAAGGACTTGATAAGTCTATACTTGAAACTTCTTTTAAATTTACAAAAAATCCTGATACTGCATTTTGACCGATTTGACCATTCCAAAAATACGGAGTAGCAAGGTCAATTGAATCGTCCTGAGAATTTACGGCCTTTGATAAAGTACCGTTCAAATCCATTGTCTGCAAAGATTGTATTTCACAATTATACTTTTCTGAAATATTTGCATTTCGCTGAAATACTGCGTCATTAATTGGCGTACCGTTTAATTCTTCAGCATAAATATCACGCTGAGCCCAGCCTGGAACACCGTAATCATTATTTAATATTGTAAAAACATGTCCCTCAAAATCAAGTCCTTCCGGAAGATTCGGCTTTAACTCCTCGGTAATTTCTTCAGATGACTGTACGCTTTCATTACCAACAGCAGATGTTTGAGTTTCCGAATTACCACTTGTTCCGGAATTATCAGCGTTCTGAGAACACGATACAGCACCTAACAATAACATTACTGCCACTAAAGATACAGAAATAATACGTTTCATAAACATACCTCTTTAATTTATTTCGAGCAATTTATTAACAATATATTTATATTATATTTTAATTTTTGTATCGTGTCAACACATAATGATTATCGATTATTGGCAAATGAGTATTGATTATTGATTTTTTGTTTAAACAATTCAGATAATTACATATTTTTTAATATATATTTCACACTTAATGAAGCATATTGAATTAATAAAATATTCAGAAATGTGCTATATTATTTATTGTCATTTAATTTGTGACAGATTGTTTTTTAGCTTCAAAATATTTTTCTCAATTTCAGATATTATCTTTTTAAATTCATCATCGGATTTACCGCTTGGATCATCAAGGCCCCAGTTTTCACTATATTTTGACCGAATATTTGGACAGCTCACATTACATCCCATGAAAATCACAATATCAGGCTCAGGGATATCAGAAATCAATTTACTATACTGAGTTTGTTCCATATCAATTTGGTATAATTCTTTTATCAAACGTACTGCGTCGGGATTAATTCGATCTTTTAATTCCGTACCCGCGGAATAACTTTCAAAAATATCTCCGGCAAAATACTTTCCTAAAGCCTCAGCTATTTGACTTCGGCAAGAATTGTGCACACATATGAATGCAACTTTAGGCTTATTTTCAAAGATAATATCAGACAGAATATTGTTATTCATTAAAACTCTCCTTAAAATCCAAGTTTATTGAGTAATTTTTCTATATCTGTTGATTTAAGAACTTTTCTCATTGAAACTACTTTTTCGTTTACAGCCAATGCCGGAAGGCTCATAACACCGTATTCCATAATTTTAGGCATATCTGTTACATACTCAACTTCTGCTGAAATCCCCATATTATTTACTGCTTCCTTTGTATTTTCAAGCAGGTTATGACAATTTTTGCACCCGGAGCCTAAAACCTTTATACAGCATACATTTTCTTTTTTCTCACCATTGTCAGATTTATTTTCAATTTCTGTTTCAGGTAAAGAACAACCGCACTTGCATGAACATTCAACTGAATCTTTTTTCTTTCCAAAATTAAACAATGACATAATTAATTCCTCCTAAAATTTATATAAGTAAATATTGAAATGCGTTAAATAAATAACCTACTATAATAATTCCTACCGTACAAATTGCAATAAAAATAGCTAAAAGCTTGGGTTTTACCGCTTTTCTGAGCATTATCATTGACGGTAAAGACAGTGTGGTAACAGCCATCATAAATGAAAGCACTACGCCAAGCAATGCCCCTTTTGCAAGCAAAGCTTCCGCTATCGGAATAGTTCCGAAAATATCAGCATACATCGGAATACCGCAGATTGTTGCAAGCACTACTCCGAGTGGATTTCCATCGCCTAAAATTTTTATAATAATATCTTCCGGAATCCAGTTGTGAATAACCGCTCCAATTCCTACTCCTATCAATATATAAAGTACAACCTTTTTTATTGTTGCCAATACCTGTTCAAAGGCATATTTTACTCTGTCTTTAAAATAAAGCTCGCTCTGAGGTACATCAATACTCTTTCCTTTTCTGATATATTCCTCAACTTCATTTTCAAGATGGAGTTTTTCAATCATTGTACCGCCAATTACTGCGATAATAAGACCTACAATTACATATACAACCGCTACCTTCCAACCGAAAATACTCATCAGCAATACAAGAGAACCTAAATCCACCATTGGCGACGATATAAGAAATGAGAATGTCACTCCAAGCGGCAGTCCGGCACTTGTAAAACCGATAAACAATGGGATTGACGAGCATGAGCAAAATGGAGTTACCGTACCAAGTAATGCCGCAATAATATTCGCACCTATTCCATGAAAACGTCCGAGAATTTTTTTAGTTTTTTCCGGCGGAAAATAACTTTGTATATATGAGATTATAAAAATCAAAACTCCCAGCAGTACCATAATTTTTATAACATCATATAAAAAGAACTGTATACTTCCCCCGATTCGGCTGTCAATATCTAATCCTGCACTTTCAAGTAAATTGCCGATTAGTCTATTAAGCCAAGACATACCTAAAATTTCATTCTGAAAGAAATTCCACCCTGTTTTCAATGCTTCCATAAGAAATATCCTCACATTAAATAGTCATATTTAAATATATCTATGTAATATGTTTTTTATAAGTCGTGTCTATGAGTATTATGATTATTTCTCACAGCACGACTTTATATCTTTTTCATCGTTTGTTTTTAAAACTTCTTCCAAACACCTTAACGCGCATTCTTTACCTTCTTTTGATATTGAATAATGCATCCATTTTCCTTCTTTTCTCCCTGTCACTACTCCCGAATCGCATAAAATTTTCATATGATGCGAGAGCGTGGGTTGAGTAATCTCAAGTTCCTCCAAAAGTCTGCACGCACATTTCTCACCAGTTGATAAAAGCTTAAGTATCCTTATTCTGTTTTCGTCACAAAACGCCTTAAAAATCACAGCGGTTCTTTTTGAATCAAGCTCCATTTGTTTTAACCTCTTATCAACTATTCTCTTAATCAATAAAAATACATATTACATAGATAATCATCTATACTTTATTATATGCCTCATATTGATATTTGTCAATATGTTTTTATAAATATGCTAAAAAAATTTTATCAAATTCAGTCAGCTTCAGTTAAGTAATCAATATACATTGTTCCGTCTTCACGCTTTACTATCAACGCAAAATATTCGGGCGATACTATATCATTCACGGTATTATAAAAAGTAAGCCTGAATGTATTCTGCGTTTCCTCGCATGATGTTACAGTAATATCAAGAATATTTTTCTGTGGCTGACCTATTGAAGTATATGCTTCAACTTTATCAAGATATTTGAAAAGAGTGCCATCTTTATTATTTATTTTTTCATTTCCTCCAAAATATCTATACACCGTATATTCAAAATCAGACAGCGGAATAAGGGTGGTGATATGATACTGAGGATATTCCTGCATTGCCTTGTCAAGCAGCTTTATATTTCCTGTATACTTTGAATAATTATTTGTAAGAATATAGTTAAGTATACAATCTCTATATTTTGACGATGCCTCTCCGGCACCGCTGAATTCTTCAAGATACGGAGATTCTATTGAAAGCATACGAGTCATTTCCGCAAGCTCCAATGAAACTTCATCATTAGGTGAATATGTATGTATAACTTCTTCTAAAATGTAATCTTTGTTATTATACTCCATAATAGAATTAAATGTTTCTATTACAGAACTGCATGAAATCAGAGGAAAAGATAAAAAAAGAAGCGCCGCAGTTATGATAAAAATTTTTGATATCTTTTTCATAAATATACAACGCTCCTTTTATTTTCAAAAGTATATTATGTTATGCCTCAGCCGGAACAAATATCAGATTATACACATATACTCCGATAATTGCCGCAAGAAGTACGCAGGCAGCAACTACAAAAACAATATGTACCTTTGTAATTTTTATTCTCTCCTGCTTGGGAATTAATTTAAATTTCAACAAAATCGGCTGAAATTCATACAGGAAAAATGCAAGCAATATTATTTCAAGCGGAAGAAGTATTACATTCTTAAGATAGCTTTTTCCAAGATAATACAAATAGCCTTTGCTGTAAAGCATTGCGCTCCATGTACATCCGAGGAATACATTTACAAATATATTTACGCTTGCTCTTGCAAGTGCGCATCTCCAAACTGACAGACGCGCACGATATAAAAATATCGCAAAGAAGAATGAAGATAACATAGCGTTTAGGGTATATCCTAAAAACAGCGGATAACCTGACGGAAATAAAATAAAGTTTGCCAAATCAGAAACTGCTCCCGAAATCAACGCCACGATAGGACCGTAAATCATCGAACCCAGCGCATTGAAGAAGAAACCAAATGTCATCTTCAAATCCATTCCCGCAACCGGTATCGAAAATATGCCGATAACCACACGTATTGCGATAATCAAAGCCGCCAGTGCCATTATCTTCGGCTTTTTGAACTCCTCAAACGCCAATTTCCAATACAAAGGTGAAAAAGGTGTTTTGAAAAGTCTTTCATTTTCGGGAATTAATAAATCTGCTTCATCTGGAATGCCTTGTTTTACCATAATAAAAATCCTCCCATAAATAGATTTTGGAAACAGACAGTCCGCTTCACATTTATGAGAGTATATCGCCGGAAATTCCGGATTTTCAAAAATTACCTGAGTTTTTGAGAAAGAGAGGTAAATCAAACTCTCCTAAGTGCAACAGCGGGATGCGGCATTTGTACCGCGCGAATTTCAATCAAAACCGCCTTCGATTTTATTTCGCAGGCAAATTTTTGATAAAAATTTATCAAAAAGAAGAAAATTCGCTTCGTCTGAGCGGCAACTCCCCGTCCGTTCAGCACTTAACGCACAAAAACCTACTCTGTGAGCATTAGATTCCACTCCTGCATTATATCACAAAATAAAACATTATTCAATAGTCAATATTAATATTTTGATAGTACTTAAAATAGTCCGAGCTGTCGAAAAAACATAAATTTCCCGTATCTGCTCCAATTGAAATCAGTACATAATTTGAGCTTTGTGATTTATCAAAACGTGTGTCATAGAATCTCGCACTTACTACATTGTTCTCCGAATTCCAAAAATCCAGCGTCATATATTTATAGCCTATATTTTTAATGAATGTTTTTGCCGCGTCAATACATTCTAAATCATTTAATCTTCTATTGTTTATTTCCCTATTATAAAATATTCTTACTATATCGCCTTTGCTTTTTGTAAGCTGAACCGAGGCATTTTCACAGTACACAGTATACATTTTAGGATAACTTTCATTTTCAGTGATTTTAAAAATCGTATGGACATCAAGGGCTTTTTTCGCAATTCTTAAAGCCTGATCCTGATTTATTTCAACAAGAGAATTAAGTTTTTCATTTACCACATCTTTTTCTGTGTATTCAGATACAAGTATCAAAGATAAATCTGCCTGTTTAACATAACTTAAAAAGCTGTCATAAGTTACATTATTTTTTGATTTGTTCTCAAAAATATCATTAAGCTCACTGGCAATTTTTGATAATTTTATATATTCTTCATCAGAATTTATATTCACATTGGGAATTGAAGTCATCATTTTAGATGAAAACTCTGATAATTTAGAAAAAAATATACTTAGATGTTCTGTATAATCAGTCTTTTTTGGGAGTCTTGAAATCGATGACAGACCATCAAGAGAATTTTTATACAGTCCGGCACATAAAATATTCATGTTACTTTCATCTGCATTACCCATATCTATTAAAATTGAATTTATTTCACTTATATCATCTATAATACCGTATACTGCCCCACCGTATACATTTTGTTTTATACCCTCAAGTTCATATGATACAATTGCTGAATTTACCACATATACACATAAAAGCAAAAAGCAAGCGCAAAGATATACTGACAGCAAACTTATTATTTTTGTTCTATTTTTCAAAATACACGCTCCTTTATATTTTGATGCTTTTATTTTAATATCTTCATTATTATTAGTTTTTATAATTGAACTATCCGCCTTATCGCATGAAAATGTTTGACAGCGTGAGTGTAATTTGTTATAATAAATAATATAATAAAAATATGTATATATTCAATAATCGGCGGTGATTCAACATTAAAATCGACAAATCAACAAAACTTATTAATAATATAAATGATTATGCAAAAAAATCTCCTCTGCGGTTTCATATGCCCGGACACGGCGGAATTGCTTTCGGTTCATGCGTTGACAGTGTAATTCCTCTTGATGTGACTGAACTCGATTTTTCTGACAATTTACATAATCCGGCTGAAAACGGAGCTTTTTTTGAAATAGCTGAAATGTGCAGAAGAATTTACCGAACTAAAGATACAATAATTTCATGTTCAGGATCAACTGCCATGCTTATGACCGCGGTCACTGCGGCTGTTTCTGTGTCAGGCTCAAAAAAAATCATATGTGAACGTAGAGTACATTTTTCTCTTATCTCTGCTTTTGCTCATAATGATTGCGATGTTATTTGGATTAAAAGCGACTCCAATATAGAAAAATCAATCGAAAGCGCACTCATTCAAAATCCAGATACCGCGGCGGTTATCGTAACTTCACCCGATTATTACGGAATAATGCATGATATAAAATCAATTTCGGAAATCACAGGTAAATACGGTGTTACATTTATCGTAGACTCTGCTCACGGCGCACATCTCGACTATTACAAAAACGGTGAGCTGTCAGCGGTTAGATATGCCGATTTAATTATACAGTCAATGCATAAAACTTTACCTACTCTGACCGGTGCCGCACTTCTTCATAGTAACAGCGATAAATTCGACTTTCATATGCTCTCGAAAATACAGCGCAGATTCGCTTCAAGCAGCCCGTCTTATCTTATCTCACTATCAATTGCCGAGGCTTTGAATTTCATGTCACTTTACGGTGCTGAAAAAACAGAACAACTTTTGCAAAATATAAACCGCACAAAAAAAGCAATTTCTCAATTTGGCTACACAATTCCGAGTGATAATTCACCCCGCGACCCGTTCAGGCTTTGCATTGGTACTGATAATTTCTGTGAAGCAGATACTCTTTACAAATACTTATATGATAATAATGTAGTATGTGAATTTTGCGATAATGATTATGTAGTAATGATTCC
>CALWTV010000286.1 GCA_944384555.1 uncultured Clostridia bacterium
ATAGGAGTACTTGAAGTATTTATTTCTTCAAGACGGCTGACGGTTGAGCCGAGCGCCCCGAACAAAAATGCATATATAAAGAATCCGAGAATGAAAAATATTACCATATATACAGTAGTCATTGCGGGAATTTCAAAAATTTCTGAAACAACAGGAGTTTTTGATAACTGAGATATATTTATTCTGTAAAATACCAGTGTAGTTACTATAAATGCCGCAAGCTGAGTTATTCCTGCGAGTCCGACTCCTATTACTTTTCCGAACATGAGATTTGTCGTTTTGGCGGTTGTAATCAGCAATTCCATAGCACGCGAACTTTTTTCGGTAACTACCGATACCGAAACCATTTGACCATACAGAATAACTGCCATATACATCATAAACAGTAATACATATGTATAAATATAAAGTGACAGAAAACTTTTTCCAGTTTCAATCACCTGAACAGATGGCTGAGATACAGATGCCAAAGTCGCTTCGTTTGTGTCCATTCCTGAATTTACGAGTAGATTTTTTATGTAATTCTGACGCATAATTTCAGAAAGCACATTTTGATAATACAAATCCATGCCGGCAGTTTTTACTATATACTGAGCATTCATTGGATCGCTTATTACAATAGCGCCTTCGTATTCTTCAGAGTCAACTTTTTCTCTTATTTCATCTTCTGATTCGGTAACCGCTGTGAAATTGTACTGAGGTGCAGAATTTTCAAAGCAAGACAAATCGGAATAAATACCTGTATTATCTAAAACCGCAACAGTTCCCACTTTCTCAATTATTGAACCATTTGTATTAGCATCTCCATTGTTAAAAAGAGATAAAATAGACGGGACAGACAGAATAACTGCAAGCACTACTGAAAAAAATATTGTTATTCCGATATATACCTTATTTTTTACTATACCGAAATATTCAAAAGAAAGTATATTTAAAAATTGTTTCATTATTCTGCCTCCGTTTCCGCAACTGAGATAAAAATTTCTTCAAGTGACGGTTCAATTACCATATATGAACTAAGGTTAATTTTATTATCAATAAGAATTTTTAACAGTTCATCTTTTTTATCAGGAGAAGTCAGCACTATATTAATAATTTCATTTTTTGATTCAATTGATTTTACAATCGCACTCATCTCACCGGATTTAAGCAATTTTATACAATCTTCAATGCTTGAATCATCTGGAATAATTTCAATTTTATCTCTAGGATAACCTCGTTTTATTTTTCTAAGATTTCCTCCAAGCGCAATTTTGCCATGATGAAGAATAATTATATCATCACAAAACTCTTCTACATATGACATCTGGTGACTTGAAAACAGTGCTATTTTATCGCGAGATTTAAATTCTGTAATAATATTTTTCAGCATAAGCGAGTTTACCGGGTCAAGACCGCTGAATGGCTCATCTAAAATAACAATATCCGGGTCGTTTATAAGTGCGAGGGCAAGCTGAATTTTTTGCTGATTTCCTTTCGAGAGGGTATCAAGTTTTTTATCAAAATATTCAGGAAGTTCTACTCGTTCTAACCATTCACGCACGGATTTTTCCGCAGATTTTTTATCCATTCCTCGCAGAACCGCAAAATAAATCATTTGCTCACCGATTTTCTTTTTAGGATACAGTCCACGTTCTTCCGGCAAATATCCGATTTTTATTCCAAGTTTTGAAATATCGGTTCCGTCAAACAGAACTTCACCGGAATCAGCCTTGAAAAAATCCATAATTATTCGGATAGTAGTAGTTTTGCCGGCACCATTTCTACCGAGAAGTCCCGCAGCTTTTCCGCTTTCAACTGTGAAATTCAAATCATGCAAAACCTGCTTTTCTCCGAATGACTTATTAATATTTCTGCATTCAAGTTTCATGTGGTCACTCCTTGTTATTAAAATACAATTTTATTATATTACAAAAAAAGCCTATTTTCAATATATAAAACATACAAAAAAGCGGCATATACATGCCGCCCATATATTACTTGTGATTATATATTTCAATGTATTTTGCAAGCAATTCTGCTGCCCCGTCTCCGCTTATTTTTGAAGTATTTATTGATAAATCGTAATTCTCTATTTTTCCCCATTTCTGACCGGTATAATAATTGTAATAATTGTTACGCCTTTTATCAGTTTTTACTACCAAATCCTTTGCCTGAGCGGCATTTAAATTTTGTCTCTGCATAACGTTTTTTACTCTGTCATCAAAATCAGCATATATAAACAATTTAATGCAGTTTGGATATTCGCGCAATACATAATCTGCACATCTTCCGACTATAATGCATGATGATTCAGCCGCCAAATTCCTTATAATATCTGATTGTACGACAAACAGTTTATCATTGATAGGTACATCGTAGCTAATTCCAACGCTGTTATGGTAAACGGAGGAACCCATTGCGAGTGTATAAAGCAAACTATTTGAAGCTTTTTCATCAACCTGATTAACTGCCTCCGTACTCATACCGCATTTTTGCGCGGACAGAGTAATAATTTCCTTATCATAGTACTTTATGTTCAGCAAAGAAGCAAGTTTTTCTCCGATAGCTCTACCGCCGCTTCCATATTGCCTTGCAATTGTGATTATTGTGTTATTTGTCATATTTATTCCCCCATTTCATATTTACATATATATTATACACAATTCACATCAATTTGTAAATAGCTTTTATGAAAAAAATATTGATATATCGGAAATATTAAGTAAATAATAATTGATTAAAATTCATTTTAAGGAAAAAATTATGATAACCGTATATTTAGCTGAAATCTCTGATTTATTTGAACAAAAAAATTTTGAAAACATTATTAAAACAAATAATCTTGATAATGAAATTGGAAAAAGTACAAAGCATAACATTCACCATGTAGGAGGTATCTTGCTGAGAAATTATATGCTCAGAGAAATTGGTATTGCTGAAAAAAATATGATATTTGACATTAATCAAAACGGAAAACCATATCTTAAGTCAAATCCAGATATAAAATTCAGCATTTCTCATTCAGAAAATTACGTAATGTGTGGCATATCCGATTTTGAAATCGGTGTTGATATAGAAATTATACGTCCAAATAAAGACAATAATTCAAATCTTATAAAAATCTCTGAAAGATGGTTCGGAAACGGCGAAAAAAAATCTTTATTAAAATCAAACGATATTCAAAAAGAATTCTATCGTTTGTGGACACGCAAGGAAAGCCTTTTTAAACTTGGGATTTATGCTAAAAATGCACCTTCAAATACATATGATTCTATAATATCAAATTATTATTTTTATGAATTTCAGATTATGGATAATATAGGAAATAATTATTCTGCGGCTGTGTGCATTATGATGCCAAATTCAAAAATTCATTCTGACATTAATATAAATATAAAAAAAATTGAGCTTAATCATATAGTATAAAAAATAAGAGATATCCCGCATTCATAGGATATCTCTTATATATTATTTTAAATTATAATCCGCGTTTTACATAATGGGTATGGAGAATTTCATGAGCTACATGACTGTTAGGCTCACCGAGGAATTCCTCATAAACCATTTTTACAATTGGATTTTCATGAGATTTTCTGATTTCTTCTTTGCTGTCCGCATCATAAAGTACTTTTGAACGAAGTTCTACGAGGTTTACGTTATTGCGTACAGACGCAGGCTGGACAGGCTGACCGCCGCCGTTTACGCAACCGCCGGGACATCCCATAATTTCGATAAAGTCAACTTTTTCTTCACCGGATTGAACTGCTTTAAGCAATTTCTTCGCATTTGCAGTTCCGCTTGCAACAGCAACCTTAACTTCGAGGTCACCGAGCTTATATGTTGCTCTCTTAATACTTTCTGTTCCGCGAACATCGTCAAATTCGAGTTTTTCAAGCGGTTTGTTGAGAATAGTTTCAGCTGCTGTTCTAAGCGCAGCTTCCATAACACCACCGGTTGCTCCGAATATAACGCCGGCACCGCTTCCGATTTCAATCGGCTTGTCAAACTCTTCATCAGGCATTTTTGTGAAGTCAATTCCTGCGCCGGAAATCATTCTTGCAAGTTCACGAGTAGTGATAGCTATATCAACTCCAGGAATTCCGTCTTCAACTGACTGACCAGGACGAGTTACCTCAAATTTCTTAGCTGTACAAGGAATTGCTGATACAAATACTATATCCTTAGGATCAAGTCCCATTTTCTTTGCAAAATATGTCTTGTAAAGTGCACCAAACATCTGTTGAGGTGACTTGCATGTTGAGAGATTATCAGTAAATTCGGGGAAATAGTGTTCGCAATATTTAATCCAGCCAGGTGAGCATGAAGTAATCATCGGGAGCTTTCCGCCATTCTGAACTCTGCCTATAAACTCATTTGCTTCTTCAACTATTGTAAGGTCAGCAGTAAAGTTCATATCATACACGCCATCAAATCCGAGACGCTTCATTGCGGCAACCATTTTGCCTTCTACATCTGTACCGGGCTCATATCCGAAACATTCACCTATTGTAGCACGAACTGAAGGAGCCGCACAAATTGCAACATGCTTTGTCGGGTCAGCGATTGCGTCGAGAACCTTCTGAGTATCGTCTTTTTCATAAAGCGCACCTACCGGGCAGGCAACGATACACTGACCGCAGGAGATACAAGATGTATCTGACAAGTTCTTTTCAAACGCGCATGCGATATTAGTATCGAAACCGCGGTTATTAGCGCCGATTACACCGATGCCCTGAAGTTTGTTGCAGGCAGCTACGCAGCGGCGGCAAAGGATACACTTATTGTTGTCACGAACAAGAAATACTGTTGAATCATCGATTGCTTCTTTTGTATTTCTTCCGCTGAATCTTGATTCGTCAGCGCCAAATTCATTTGCGTATTTCTGAAGTTCGCAGTTTGTGGAACGGATACAAGAAAGACATTTCTTTTCGTGAGCTGAAAGAACAAGCTCAATATTAGTTTTTCTTGCCGCCTTAACTTTAGGAGTATTTGTGAAAATCTCCATTCCCTCGTTTACAGGATATACACAAGCGGTCACAAGCCCGCGCGCACCCTTAACTTCTACGAGGCAAAGACGGCACGCACCGATTGCGTTTATATCTTTAAGATAGCAGAGTGTCGGAATTTCGATACCTGCATATCTTGCTGCTTCAAGAATAGTTGAGTTCGCCGGAACCGCATATTCTCTGCCGTTTATTTTAACGTTAACGGTATTCATATTATATTATGAGGCTCCCTTCTTATTTCTTAGTAATTGCGTCAAACTTACATTTTTCAATGCAGGCGCCGCACTTGATACATTTTGATTTATCAATAACGTGAGGTTCTTTAACCTTTCCGCTAATAGCACCAACAGGACATACTCTTGCACACGCGGTACAGCCTTTACATTTATCGGCAATAATTTCGTAAGAAATGAGTTTCTTACATACGCCCGCAGGACATCTCTTTTCCTTAATGTGAGCAACGTATTCATCACGGAAATAACGGAGAGTAGAAAGTACAGGGTTAGGAGCAGTTTGACCAAGACCGCAGAGAGATGCAGATTTGATATAATTAGCAAGCTCTTCGAGTTTATCAAGGTCTTCCATTTCGCCCTGACCGTTTGTGATTTTTTCAAGTATTTCAAGAAGTCTTGTAGTACCTATACGGCAAGGAGCGCACTTACCGCAGCTTTCGTCAACCGTAAATTCAAGGAAGAATTTAGCAAGGTCAACCATACAGGTATCTTCGTCCATAACGATAAGACCGCCTGAACCCATCATTGAGCCGATAGCCAAGAGGTTGTCATAGTCGATAGGAGTATCGATAAGCGATGCCGGAATGCATCCGCCGGACGGACCACCTGTCTGAGCCGCTTTGAATTTCTTTCCGTTAGGAACGCCGCCGCCGATATCTTCAATAATTTCACGGAGAGTTGTACCCATAGGAATTTCAACAAGACCGGTATTTGTAATTTTTCCGCCGAGTGCGAAAACTTTGGTACCCTTTGATTTTTCAGTACCCATTGATGAGAACCACTGCGGACCTTTTAAGATAATCTGAGCGATATTCGCATATGTTTCAACGTTATTGATAATAGTAGGCTGACCGAACAGACCCTTTACTGCTGGGAACGGAGGACGAGGACGCGGTTCACCTCTGTTACCTTCGATAGATGTAAGAAGAGCGGTTTCTTCGCCGCATACGAACGCGCCGGCGCCGAGACGGAGCTGAATATCAAAATTGAAATCAGTGCCAAATATATTTTTACCGAGCAGACCGTATTCACGAGCCTGAGAAATTGCGATTTGGAGACGTTTTACCGCGATAGGATATTCCGCACGTACATATATGTATCCTTCATCAGCACCGATAGCATAACCGGCAATAGCCATAGCTTCAAGTACCGCATGAGGGTCGCCTTCAAGGATAGAACGGTCCATGAACGCACCGGGGTCACCTTCGTCAGCATTGCAGACAACATACTTTTTATCAGAAACGCTGTTTGCCGCAAATTGCCATTTCGTACCTGTTGGGAATCCGCCGCCGCCTCTTCCGCGAAGTCCGGATTCTTTTATTATATCAATAACATCTTGCGGTTTCATTTCGGTAATAACTTTACCGAGAGCCTGATAACCGTCAGTTCCGATATATTCATCAATAATTTCAGGGTTTATAACACCGCAGTTACGTAAAGCAACACGATGCTGCTTTTTGTAAAATCCAGTTTCATTTAATGAAAGAATCTCGCCATCCTTTAAAGTTTCATCGTATACAAGACGAGTAACTACACGACCTTTTACGAGATGCTCGGAAACAATTTCAGCAACGTCATCTTCAGTGACTTTGGAGTAAAAAGTTCCCTCGGGATATATAATCATAATCGGGCCGAGTGCGCAAAGACCAAAGCAACCTGTCATAACGACGCTAACTTCGTCCGCAATGCCCTGTTTAGCGATTTCGGCTTCCATTGCCGCCTTAATAGCGGGAGATTTTGAAGAAGTACAGCCTGTACCGCCGCAAATCAACACATGTGAACGTACCATGTAAAGTAACTCCTCTCAAAAATTATTTATGTGCTGTACCTATTGTATATTCTGTGACAACTTTTCCGCCGCAGATATGTTTTTCAAAAACTTCAGCTGCTTTTTCCGCAGTCATTTTAACGTAAGTAACCTTATCCTTGCCGGGTTCCATAACTTCGACAACAGGTTCATACTGACAAATACCGATACAGCCTGTTTGAGTAACTGACACATGTTTTTCTGTATGTTTTGCAGCCAATTCCACAAAAGCGTTAAGTACGGGTCTTGCACCGGCAGCAATTCCGCAGGTAGCCATACCGACAACAATACGAGTATCGTCATCATGGTCAGCGCGTATTCCTACTTTGCCCTTCATTTTATCTCTGATAGCCGCAAGTTCAGCTAAGCTTTTCATTGATTTTTCCAGCCTTTCATTTTATTTATATATTTTTTATTCAAATCAAGTATATTTGAGTAAAACGCAATATTAATTGTTAAATGCGTCATACATTTCATTTATATAATCCCGAATCCATATAAGCACCTCCGGAGTATCAAGCGAAATATCACCGAGTGTTTCACGCAATTGTCTTGTATCAAGCAAGACTTCTTTTTCTCCGCGAGTATGTTTGTATACAAAATCTATTTCGGGAGCTCCTCCGATTAACGTCATCAAGGTAGACGCAATATCACCAAGCGGAATGAAATCAACGTGGTCTGTATGGTACATCGTACCGATAACAGTACCCTGCCCAACTTTACTTTCTATATGAAAAGTCCCGCCGGTCATTTCCGCGCCCATTTTAAAAAACGGTATACCGAGTCCAACTTTTCGAGTAGTGCGGGTTGTATAAAAAGGATTTGTGACACGTTCAAGAGTTTCATTATCCATGCCGCAGCCATTATCGCGTATCTCAATTGACAGCGTATTCAGCAGAGGATTTTCCTCTAATATTATTTCAATTAAAGAAGCCCTTGCCTTAACGGAGTTTTCAGCGATATCAAGTATATTTTCAGAGAGCTGTTTCATATGTTTAAAGCGGAATTAATACTTAGCAATAATATCCGGAATATCTTTAGGCTCAAGTCTACCGTAAACATCTTCATTTACTGTAATAACGGGAGCCAAACCGCACGCACCGATGCAGCGTGTAGCATCGAGGCTGAATTTTTTATCGGGAGTAATTTCCCCGTTTTTGATACCGAGAACTTCTGTGAGCTTTTCCATCAGAAGACCGGAACCTTTAACATAGCAGGCAGTTCCAAGACATACGCTTACAGCATACTGTCCCTTTGGATTGAGCAGGAACTGAGAATAGAAAGAAGCAATTCCGTAGATTTCAGAAAGAGGAACTTCAGTCTGGATAGATATGTAGCGCTGAACTTCAATAGGAAGATATCCGTAGATATCCTGAGCACCTTGAAGAATAGGCATCATAGGTCCTTTTTCATTTTTGTATTTTTCAATAAGCGCATCAAGTTTAGCTCTTTGCTCCTGAGTATCCTTGAAAGCTACGGTAGTAATTTGTTTTTTCATAAATTTTAACCTTATCCTCCCGAGTTATATTTATGTGGTAATAAATAAATATTAATAAAACCGCGCTGATTATATTATATCAAAGATTTCGGCAAAATTCCATACCTTTTGATTAATATCAGAGCAAAAAATTAAAAAACGCGGTTTTATTTTAGGAATTTAATTTTTTTTCGATTGTATCAGCACCGGAATCGAGATAATCGTTTTCCATAAGTTCGATAATTCCTTTATCGATAAGAGCTGAAAGTTTAGGATCAAGCGGAATCTTTGCAAGAACATCAAGATTGTATTGTTTTGCAACTTCATCAACACTGCTGTGTCCAAATATATCGTGACGGTTTCCGCAGTCCGGGCATACAAAACCACTCATATTTTCAACTATGCCGAGTACGGGAATATTCATCATATTAGCCATATTAACAGCTTTTTTAACAATCATGGAAACGAGTTCCTGAGGAGTTGTTACTATAATAATTCCGTCAAGCGGTATAGATTGGAAGATAGTAAGCGGAACGTCACCGGTTCCGGGGGGCATATCTATAAACATATAGTCTATATCATCCCAAATAACATCAGTCCAGAATTGTTTTACTGTTCCTGCGATAACGGGACCTCTCCAAACAACAGGTCTTGTCTCGTCTTCGAGCAGTAAATTTACTGACATTACATCGATTCCGGTTTTAGTTTTTAACGGAATAAGTCCATTTCCGTCAGAAATAATATCGCCTTTTAAACCGAATGACTTCGGGATTGAGGGACCGGTTACGTCTGCATCAAGGATAGCTGTACCGAATCCACGGCGTTTCATATTAACCGCAAGCATGGAAGTAACGATTGATTTACCAACACCGCCTTTTCCGCTCACAACACCGATAACATGTTTTACGCTGCTGAACTGATTTAAAGCTTCTTTTTCGATTTCGGGAGCTTTTCCGCCGTTAGCCTTTGAGGGGCAATCAGCACCGCAGGTTGAGCAATCATGAGTACATGAAGACTCTTTTTCTGCCAAAATATATCATTCCTTTCAATATATCATGATACTGTATCAATTTATTGATAGACGCATATTCTTACCAATATTAAACAATTATTTCATAAGATATGCCATATAACAGTCACGTATTTTATTTTACCCTATTTTATAAAAATATTCAAGTATTTGCGGCAAAATTATTCAGATATTTTACATCATTATTTTTATATTCGGGCAAATTTGATAAATTAAATGAATTCAGATGGGTAAAATAAACTTATTTGGAAATTTTTTTAATAACTTCATACATGACAAATAATATTACCGATGGAATAAAAGAAATCGCTGCATTTATATAATAAAGTTTATCGCCCGACAAAATGAACTTGTACACAAATCCACCAAACACACAGGAAATAATTATATAAATTATTATTAATATAAAAGATAAATATACTGTATTAAAATAATTGCCTTTGCTGAAAATAGTTGATTCTTTCATAGATTCTGTCGCACATACCATAACCGCAAAAACTGACGCTACAAAAACAAATGATGAAAGTTCAGTTTCTGGTATAGTATAATCAAAAATTGATAAAATTTGGGGAAGCGAAGCTACCAAAAAAGCCCACAAAAAACCAAATAAAATTGGTCGTACTAATTTAGATACTTTAAATATTTCATTTTCACGATACACATCTTCAAATAAAATATTTTTAGATGGTTTTTCGAAAGCGAACAGCAGAACCGCCATAAAATCAAGAATAAGTCCCCATAAAAGAATTTGAGGTGCGCTCATTATATTCATCCCGAAAAGCACAGCAAAAAGCACAAGTGTAATTCTCGCTGTCTGAGATGTAACAAGATATGAGGCGGCATGGCTGATATTTATAAATATTGACTTGGCATAAGAAATCGCTTTTACCGCATCAACGAAACCTCCGTACTGTACAGCCGATTCACGTATCAACACATCTGAATTAATGCGGACACTCTCATAATCCGTGTTTCTATTCAATGAATGATGATAATTTTCATTTTTACTTTTATCTGACTTAGATTTATTTTTTTTGCTTGGCGGTTTTACACATGCGAAACCTATATCAGCCTCATATACAATACGCGCATCATCTGGACTTCCGCCTATATAACCAACTGTTTTTCCGTTTTTTTTCAAAAATTCAACCAATCTAAGAATATCGCGATTTTTAAATCCAGCTCCCGTTCCGATTGAAAGACATCTGGACATAAGCAAATCGTCGTCAAAAGCTCTGAATTCATCTACCGTAACAAAATCATGGCCATTTTCAAGAAAACCTTTTGATTGAGCGAAAATTCTGCCCAAATTATTTGTATCATCAACAAGAAGTATAAGCTGAATTCCTGCTTTAGTACAAGACTCAATTGCTTTTTCAGCACCCGCTACAAGTGGTTCTTCAAATACAATAAACCCTTCAAAACAAAGTTCAGATTGAATTACCGAAATTTTTCTAAGCGTATTAAAATCTGAATCACGACGCGCTACTGCAATTACATTACACGAAGACAACTGCATCATTGCGGCTTTTTCAAATATTTTTTGTCTCATATCGGGTGTCATTTTAATGCACTCTCCCTTGTAGGCATAAGATGTACAATCTGCAAGTATTTGAGCCGGATTTCCTCTTACAAAAACTTCAAGCCTATCCTGACCGAGAGCTAAAGCAGTTTCATATTTGCTAGAACCTTCATTATGGCAATGTTCAAGTATTGTATACTTAGGCAAATCATGAGAATTATTCAAAATTCTCTTTGCAAAATAACGCAGTAAAATTTCATCTTGAGTTTGTTCTGCTTTATTATCCAAGTATTTTATATTTGTATTTCCAGTGGATAAAAGTGCAAAATAAATTAATTTTGCTAAATCCGGTGATTTTTCATCGTATGAAATTTCATTATCTGTATAAAAAGCAGAAAATTTAACTGTATGTGAGCGAAGAGCCGAGTCATCACGCATAATTATACAATCAATGCCGCTCATATTTTCAACTGACATAACATTTTTAATGACAATTGATTTATTTTTTCCGCCCGCACCAACTACTCCACAGGCAATTATAATATATCCGATAGATGCAAAAAACTCGCTCATTGACGCAACCGCAAGTGACATTCCCGTTAAAAATACTTGACTTATCCCCCGATCACGTAAACCTATTGCCATATCTAAAACTGTAATAATCATTACTGCGGCAATCATAGCAAGACTGACATTACGGCAGTATTCCTTTAACTTTTTTAAAAGTGGTAATTTTTCATGATTTAAGAGAGAAATCCCGTCAGTTCTAATAAAAGCGAGGGTATCTTCACCGGTATCGACGGCAACCGCGCGGCATGAGCCGGAAATAATGGTAGTTCCAGCAAAAAGCATATTTTTCTGTTTGTCCGGCGGCAATATAGGGGATTCAGGTAATGTACAAGCTTTTTTTATCACTGCGTATTCATTTGAGGTTATGCCTGTTTCTGCAACTTTGAGAACAGATTTATTTTTGGTGAGATCATTTTCAGATAAAATTCGCGCGTCGCATGTAACTATATCGCCCTGCTCTAAAATTAAAATATCTCCTCTTACAAGACGGCGACAGTCTATCGTAATCATTTGTCCTCCGCGAATAACTTTAGCACGCGGAATTCCATATGCGGCAGCACTTTCAAGTACATTTTGAGCTTTTATGTAAGTAACTGCTTCGAGTACACAGCTTATTATCAAAATTACGCATATAACAGCGGCACTTACCTGATTTTCAAATTGAGACGCAATAAATGCTGTTGATATTAATAAAATTGAAGTTAAATCCGACAAAATTTCAGCGGCATATTTTATTGGAGAAGTATGTTTTACTCTGAAAACATCATTCAAGCCGTCATGTTTAAGACGCAACCGAGCCGCCTTTGGGTTAATTCCTCCGGCGGCGTCAGTTTTCAGTATTTTTAAAATTTCGGATTCACTTTTTGAATACCATTTTTCAGTCATAACACTTGATTATATCAATATTTTGAAAATATCAGACACATATAACATTTAGTGATTCACCGTTTCCGATATCGATGACATCAAGTACCGCACTTGAGATTTTTTTATCATATCCGGCAATAACTTCAGAAGCAAGTCTGTCTTCAACTTCAGTCTGTATGAATCTGCGCATATTTCTCGCTCCGTATTTATGCGAATAAGATTTTTCGGCTATAAACGCAATGGCTTTATCTGTATAGGTAAAATTGATATTCTTTTCAGCTAGAGCTTTTGTCAAATCACCTAACATAATAACGGCAATTTTCTTGAAATCTTCTTTGTCAAGTGAGCGGAATGTGATTACTTCATCTATACGGTTTATAAATTCAGGGCGCAGGAATTCAGATAACGCTTTGGTTGTCTTGTCTTTTTCAAGCTCTCTTACGCTTTCAGTAAATCCAGCTGGAGCATTACTTGTGTTTGAACCTGCGTTTGTTGTCATAATTATTACAGTGTTTTGGAAATTAACCTGTTTTCCGTGTGAATCTGTTATCAAGCCGTCGTCAAGAATCTGCAATAATATATTTAATACATCAGGATGAGCTTTTTCAATTTCATCAAAAAGGATTACGCTGTAAGGATGACGGCGTATTTTTTCAGTGAGCTGTCCTGCTTCATCATATCCCACATATCCGGGAGGTGAACCAATTATTTTAGAAACCGAGTGCTTTTCCATAAATTCGGACATATCAAGACGGATAAGTGTTTCCGGAGAATTGAATAAATCATCGGCTAGCTGTTTTACAAGCTCTGTTTTACCGACACCGGTAGGTCCCGTAAAAATAAATGATACGGGCTTGCGTTTTACCGATACGCCTGCGCGGTTTCTTCTTATAGCCTTTGCGACTGCTATAACTGCCTCATCTTGACCGATTATTCTGGTTTTAAGTCTGTCCTCAAGTCCTCCCAAGCGTTTGAATTCATCCTCGGTAACGCTTGTTGCAGGAATACCGGTCCATATTTCAATTACATCAGCAAGGTCAGATACCGTCATCTCAATATTGCCGCATTCTTCATTTAATTTATTAAGTCTTTCAGAAAGCTGTATTTGCTCTACTTTTATATCTGCAAGACGTTTATATCCGCTCTCCGAATCTGTATCTGATGAACCTGAACTTAATTTACTCTCAAGCTGTTCGTATTCCTCATTTATCGCTTTTAATTTATCCATTATCTCATATCTCTCATTTATGTTAGGTGATGATAATGAAATATGAGAAGCGGCTTCATCTATTAAATCAATCGCCTTATCCGGCAAAAATCTGTCAGTTATATATCTCTCGCTCATCGTAACAGCATTTTTAAGCACATTCTGAGGAATTTTTATTCCATGATAGTCTTCATAATAGTGCTTTATTCCGGACAGCATTTCAACGGTTTCGTCAATAGAGGGTTCATTAACCATAACCGGCTGAAATCTGCGTTCGAGAGCGGAATCCTTTTCTATATATTTACGGTATTCGGTCATTGTAGTTGCACCGATTACCTGAATTTCTCCTCTTGACAAAGCAGGCTTAAGAATATTTGCCGCATTCATAGAACCTTCAGCATCGCCTGCCCCAACTATATTATGGACTTCATCTATTACAAGAATAATGTTTCCGGCTTCTTTTACTTCTCCAAGCAAGCCGAGAATTCTCGATTCAAACTGTCCTCTGAATTGCGTGCCTGCTACAAGTGCCGTCAAATCAACAAGGTAAACTTCAGATTTTTTGAGTTTATACGGTACTTCTCCCGCGACAATTTTCTGAGCCAAAGCTTCAGCGATAGCAGTTTTACCTACACCGGGTTCACCTATAAGGCATGGATTATTTTTTTGTCTGCGGCATAAAATTTGAATAACACGGTCAAGTTCACGTGTACGTCCTACAATTTTATCCAATTTTCCTTGAGAAGCCCTTTCATTTAAATTTTGACAGTACGTTGAAAGATATTTACGTTTTTGATTTTTTTGTTTTATATCTCTTTCTGCTTTGCGTGGCGAACGAGTAAAGTCAGGATTTTTTTCAGAATTAGGCTGCTCCATAGGAATTCCGCTGTCACGGAAAAGCTTTTGAAAATCTATTGTCGGAGCACCGCCTTCAACTTGGTCTTCATCTCCACGGTCAGACAAATCCGGCAATTCTCCCCCTTCCATGAAATTCATAAT
>CALWTV010000287.1 GCA_944384555.1 uncultured Clostridia bacterium
AAAATCTCCCCGCTCTCCTGAAAAAATAAGAACTTCAATCATAAGTGAGGATAAAAACGGATTTGGCGGAAAATCTCATAATTTCTCCGTTAGAATAGCTTTCGATACTCCAGTCGGTGAATTCTCATTCCCATGCCATCTTTTTATACCCCATTCAAACAAAAAATGCCCGCTGTTTATACATATCTCTTTTGACTTATCTTCAGGCAATGTTCCGGTCGAAGAAATAATTGACAATGGATTTGCATATTCTTATTTTTGCTATACTGAAGTCACTGATGATAAAGATGACGGTTATACTTCCGGTATTGCCCCTATGTACGGTGAAAGGAACACAGATTCATCTTATTCATGGAGCAAAATCTCAATGTGGGCATTTGCTGCTTCAAGAATGCTTGATTTTGTGACTGAGCTTCCTGAAATTGATATTGATAATGTTGCAGTTATCGGTCACTCTCGTCTCGGTAAAACTGCTTTGTGGGCAGGCGCGCTTGACGAACGCTTCAAATTTGTAATATCAAATAATTCCGGCTGTTCGGGAGCCGCCATTGCAAGAGAAAGTATGTATCATGATGACGCAGAGCGAGTAAAAAGAATATCCGAAGTATTTCCTCACTGGTTTTGTCCTAAATATCATGATTACAGTGAAAAAGAAACCGAAATGCCGTTTGACCAGCATTTTCTTCTTGCACTTACTGCTCCTCGTTATCTATATGTCGCAAGTGCCTCTAAAGATTTATGGGCAACTCCGTTTGGTGAGTATCTCGGCTGTGTGGCTGCCTCTGAGGCTTGGAATTTATTCGGAATAGATGGATTTATACACCCGGACAGATATCCAATAGGCGGTGATATATTTAATTTAGGAAATATCGGATACCATATGCGTGAAGGTACTCATTATCTCGGAAGATATGACTGGCTTCGCTATATGGAATTTATAAAATCAAAAATTAATTGAAAAGGGGCTTTAACTGATGGAGCTTTTTCGCGGCAGGTGCCTTGCGGTATACTGCATTTGCTTTATCGTTACGGCTTACGCAAGCGCATATATCGGCGGCGGTGTAAAAATCGCCGTCTTTGTAATTTCAATTGCCTTGCTGATTTTTTTCGCCTTTGTATTCGACAAATTTTTACATAAGCCGACAATTAAAAACAAAAAGTTAAATATTTTAATAGCTTTAATTTTCATCTGTATAGCTCTTGTCCAGTCATATATTTTTATTGATATACGCTACGAGTCAGTAAAGAAATATGCTGACAAAGACAATATATCAGAAGTAGAAATGATAATCACAAAAAAGACCGCTTCCACGGTATACAGTGGGACATATGAAGTAACGATTACCAATATTGAAGGCAATGATTGTAATATAAAAGCAAAAATGACCTGTGATTCAGGCGATTTTGAGTCAAATGAAATTGTAGCCGGAGAGGGATATTTTGTAAATCTCAGTCGCGATATAAACGGATATGCTGAGGAAACACACAGTCTTTCACGCGGTATCATGACCATAATTGAAATGGAAAGCGCTGAACTTGTCGGCAAAGTTTCACATAATCTTATAACTATGGCACAAAGTTTAAATGAAAGATTCACAGGAATTATTCTTGCAGTGACAAACTCAAATCAAGATATCGGCGGAGTAATTGCCGCACTGCTGCTCGGCAATAAATCAGCTTTGCCGGATCAAGTTGAACGCGATTTCAGACGGCTTGGAATATCTCATCTTTTGGCAATCAGCGGAATGCACCTCGTTTTTATCGTGGGAAATGTTGATCGTGTACTGAGCCAAATAAAATTTATAAAAATACTTCGTTTCAAGCGAATAAGGAATATTTTTCTTTTGTTGACCGTACTTGGATATATGGCTCTAACCGGATTTATAATGTCCGTTGTCCGAGCTTCCGTTATGCTTATCCTTGCATATATTGCCGATTTTATAAGACGTGAAAACGATTCGCTGACCTCTCTTTTTACCGCAGTAGCTCTAATAATATTTTGGGATTATTCTGCGGCTTTCGATGTAGGGCTTCAGCTCTCATTTCTTGCCACACTTGCAATTATACTCGGCAATTCCTCATTCAAACAGCTTAAAATTGTACGCATTTTTAAAGACAAAAACGGCGGTATTATATTTATCTACATCAAAAAATTAATCCTTTGGATATTTTCGTCAATTTTCAGTGCATTATTTATCACGGTATTTACTCTTCCTGTTATGTGGGCGGTATTCGGTGAAATGTCGATAATCTCCCTTCTCGCTAACCTGATATTCATTCCGCTTATGGATATTTTATTGAATATTTCTCCGCTGATATTGATTTTTTGGAAAGTACCGTTCATATGTGAACCAGTTTCGGCTTTAGCTTCACTTATTGTAAAAATAATTATCGGTCTTGCGTCTTGGATTTCTCCCACCCCCGGAATTGTTCTTTCTTTAAGATATGCCGCCGCTCCTGTAATGATTTTATTTTTTGTTACCGGAATCATATTATTTATGGTGCTTAAAGAGCGCAGAAATTTATATTTCGCAGTTTTAACTATTACCGGTGCTCTGCTTTTCTCTTTTGGAGCCGGAGTACAATACATTTTTACATACAACAGAGTTGACGCCTACATGCACAATTACAGTAAAAGTGACTGCATAACAGTTATCTCTAGAAACAAAGCCGCAATAATTGACATTTCTGACGGTTCATACAGTGCGCTTTTACAGCCGATAAATAAACTAAAAGATGAATGTATTTCTGAAATAGATATGTTTATGCTGACTCATTACCATAAAAAACATGTTTCATCAATAGACAAGCTGACAGACCGTCAAACAGTATATACAATCGCACTTCCCGAACCCGCAAATGAAAGTGATAAATTCATCTGCGACTCAATACTGGAACTCGCAGAGTCAAAAAATATAGATACTTTAATTTTTCCGCGCAACGGAAAAGATTCGGTTCATTTCAATGACGCATATATAACTCTTTTTCCGTATTCTAAAATCAGCCGCTCAACTCACCCTGTTATATCTTTGACAATTAATTCCGATTACGCAAACGTAACTTATATAGGTTCATCAGTTCACGAAAGCGATATTTATGACTTGATTGCCAGACAAGCTAAAATATCAGATGTGCTAGTTTTCGGAATTCATGGTCCGATATACAAAACTCCCGCCGATTATCAAACCGACGGGAATTTAGACGGTATTTTATATCCGGTTTCAGATGTCCGTGAATTCACTCAATCAGACGAAACCGCTCAGGAAAATGCAGTAGTTGTTGATGGTTACGAGTATTTCAAAATCAAATTGAATTGAGTTTATATTATTCAACATTCTCAGGAAGAAAAATAGAAATTATCAGTCTGCCGTTTTCATATTTAGACTCAATCGTACCGTTCATTTGATTAACAAGTGTTCTTGCGATTGACAGCCCGAGCCCCGTTGATTTTTGAGCGCTCTCAACCGTATAAAAACGCTCCATCAACCTTTCTGCTTCAATTTCGCTTAATTTTGACGCTGTGTTTGAAAAAATTATCTTTCCTTCATCAGTTAATTCGATATCCAAATCCCCATCACTGTATTTAACCGCATTGTTCAGGAGATTGGAAAAAACACGTGAAAGCGCAGCGCGGTTGACTTTCCGAACAACTTTACTCTCAGGCATATGAATATTAGGCGTTATCTTCCTTTTCTGCAAAACTGCGTAAAATGCCAAAATGCTTTCTTCTAAAACAGAATTTACTGATAAGACTTCTTCTTTTTCACCGTATTCCGGCGATATTATAACTGAATATCGGAACAGTTCTTCTGTAAGCTGTTTCATTATTTCAATGCGGTTTTTGATAATACCGATATATCGGCTTACATTCTCATTTTTTTCCTCTCGGTCAAGCAAATCCAAATATCCGCTGATTGCGGTAAGCGGCGTGCGCAGGTCATGGGAAATATTCGTTACCGCATTTTTAAGCTCCGTATCGCCTAAAATAAACCGATTTTGCTGCTTACGAAGTATCTTTAACTGAATATTTATTTCGTTAGCAAGGCGTTTCATGATTTTGTCATTTGTAGAAACGGAAATCAAGGTGTTGGTATCGTCATTCAGCTTCTCAGAAAATCCCTCCAGTATCTCTGACACAGCTTTCTTCATAAGTATAATTTTTATAACAAGTACTATGCAAAGAATTGCTGAAATTATAAATGCATATGCAAACCAAACCACGATACCACCTTGCTTTATATTTTAGATTATAATGACTTCAAAAAGAAAAAGTGTAAAAACTATTTTATATTTTCGCGTCTGAATATAATTATGCCGACAAGTGCCGCGAAAATTGAGATACAAAGCGAATACACCGGCATCTGCCATAAATCAACCGCCTCTAAAGACATGTATTGAATCGCTTGTCCGGTAGGTAAAAAGTCATTGAAAAACTCGTATACTTCACGAACCGTTCCGGTTAAATAATCGGGATTTGGGACAGATTTTACATCGGAATAGTTTATTACTGTTTCACCGTTTGCCGTTACTTCTGCGCCAAAATAATTTGTATATGGCTCAACAGCTAATTTGGCAAAAATATTTATCGACAATACAAAAAGAGATATTAAAATTACAGTACACATTACCACTGATGCCGCTTTATTTTGACAAATCATGCTTATCGTGGTGAATATAGTGCAAAAAGCTATCATCGTTGCAAAAGTGCCAAGTATCATCTTTAATAAAACTACTTTATCCATTGCAACATCTCCAACCAATGGTATGCCAATACAAATAACTACTGAAATGTACAATAAACACATTATAAAAGATACAAATATATTCGTAATCAAATTTGCCAAATATATATTTATTCTTGAATGGCCGATAATCATTTTATTGCGAATCGTACCGTCACCGTATTCAGTTCCTAAAAATATACTTCCAAATACCGCAGCCATTACGCTTGCAATTAAAGTATAAGTTAATAATGTTCGGTCAATTGATGTTTCTGTCTGTAAATTTACTCCACGTATATATTCAGTAAAGATAAAAAACAACGCAAACAGGAGCATAACTATTATTTCTGCCCAAAAAAGTTTATTTTTCTTTAATCTCACAAAATTTGCTGATAAAAGCTTACTCATTTTTTCCGCCCCCTACAAGATTAATATAATAATTTTCAAGGCTCTCGTCATGCTCATGAATAGATTTAATCTCACAGTTTTCTGACGCAAGCTTCATTGTCAGCTCGGTTACGCTGATTTTTCCGAAAATATCCGCTTCATAATCAGACAAAATACTGTATTCAAGTCCGATTTTATCTAATACTCGGCTTAATATTTTTGTATCCGATACTGTGACACGTACGCATTTACGGCAAACCGACTCTAATTCATCGGCGCTTATTTCCTTTATAATTTGGCCTTTATCAATAAAACCAAAATGAGTAGCCAGCTTTTCAAGCTCTCCGAGAATATGACTTGAAATAAGCACTGTAATTCTGTGTTCACGGTTAAGCCTCAAAATTAATTCGCGGATTTCAACAATACCCTGCGGGTCAAGTCCATTGACAGGTTCGTCCAAAATTAAAAAATCCGGACTTCCCGCAAGTGCGATTGCGATTCCCAGCCGCTGTTTCATGCCGAGTGAAAAATTCTTCGATTTTTTCTTTCCCGTGTTTTCAAGCCCCACAAGTTTAAGAATATCAGATATCCCATCAAAAGACGGCATACCAAGTATACGATACTGTTCTTTTAAATTCTCTTCCGCAGTCATATCAAGATATATCGACGGAGTTTCAACAACCGCTCCGATTCTCCTGCGGACCTTTAATATATCCTTATTCTTATTACTGATTCCGTATATTAAGTATTCTCCTTCCGTCGGCTCCTGAAGCCCGCAAATCACACGAATAAGCGTTGTTTTGCCTGCGCCGTTTCTTCCCACGAAACCGTAAATTGACCCTTTCGGAATATTCATTGTAAGTCCGTTTAAAATCGTGCTGTTTTTGTAGCTCTTTTTCAAGGCATTTGTTTTAAGCACATATTCCATATGTTTTACCTCCTTAGTTTTTATGCTGACATTATAACGCCAAACAGTAAAGAAACCGGTAAATAAAACAGTAAAGAAACAGTAAAAATTTTATTCCGCTTTCATCTTAAAACCAATGCCCCAAACCGATTCTATATAATCTTTTCCTCCGATACTCCTAAGCTTTTTGCGAAGATTACTTACATGTATCTTCAGAGAGCTTTCAGTACAGTCCGGTGTATCATCGCTTATATGGTCAAGAATTACCGATTTTGCGATTATCTGTGTCTGATTCTGCATCAAAAATTTTAATATTGCATATTCTGTCCTTGTAAGTCTTACCTCGGAATTTCCGACACATACTTTATGAGTATCGGTATGCAGTTCTATATCATCAAAATATAATACATCATTCATTCCGCGCAGTCCGGACATTTCAAAAGTTCGCAGGTGAGCTGATATTCTTGCGGACAATTCTTTTAAATCAAATGGCTTTGTAACATAATCCACCGCCCCATCAAGCAAAAGCTTCACCTTATTATCCACATCTGCTTTCGCGCTCATTACTATTACGGGAATTCCTTTGATATTCGGAAGAACTTCTTCTCCGCTAAGCCCCGGGAGCATTAAATCAAGCAGAATAATGTCAGGTTTTGACTGAGAAAGAATAAATATTGCCTCTGTTCCCGAATACGCTCTTGAAATTTTGTAACCCTCATTTGAAAGCGCTTCTTCAAGCATATTTCCTATATGCAAATCATCATCAATTATCAGAATATTTTTCATAAATATTTCTTCTCCGTAAAAACAGATACTATATGAATAAAATATATCATCAAATTTTAACTGCAATATTAATTCTTTTTAAATATAAATTCAGACGTTATCATTCTTAATTTTATTTATTACTGTTTTTATTATGATTTCAAGCGATTTTACAATTTCATCAAGTGTCATACTCGGAACTGACGGTCGGTTTATCACCTGTTCCGGCAAATAGGGAACATGAATAAATCCCGATTTCATATGCGGATATTTTTTCTCAGCCAAATAGAGCGTATTATACATTATATCGTTACATACAAAAGTACCCGCACTCAGAGATATATTTGCGCATATACCATTTTCTCTAAGCTCGTCAACTATATCATCAATACATATTGTGGCATGGTATTCGTCCTTTCCGTCGGCCTGTAATTTTTCATTTACAGGCATATTACCCGCATTATCCGGAATTGACGCATTTGCAGAATTTACCGCGATTTTCTCAACCGATATGCCGTTTCTTCCCCCAGCCTGTCCAACTGATATAACCGCTTCCGGTTTATATTTTTCAATCTCATGAGCTAAAACCTCATCGCATTTATGAAAAACTGTCGGAACTTCAAGTTTTATTATATCAACACCATCTATCTTATCAGAAATTTTCATTACCGACTGTAAAGATGGATTTATTTTTTCGCCGCCAAACGGCTCAAATCCTGTTACTATTATTCTCATTTTATGTAAAGCCCTCGTTTATTTTTTGTAAATAAAATATATTTTTTAATTTGAATAATATGTTATATTATTATAATATAATCTATAATTGTATTATATTGTTGGATTAATTTCCAAGTTATATAAAATCAAATTCTACATTTTACATAGATTTTACATACTTTTGATTTCCCATTTTACATTTCACATATATAATTTATACTGAAAAATTATGATGAAAGCGAGATATGTAATGGACATATTTGGACTGCTGCAATTAATCGGGGGACTCGCCCTCTTTCTGTTCGGTATGACTGTTATGGGACAGAGTTTAGAGAAAACTTCCGGAGGAAAGCTTGAATCCATACTCGAAAAACTCACAGATAACCCACTAAAAGGCGTATTGTTAGGTACTGCCGTAACCGCCGTAATTCAAAGCTCATCTGCAACAACGGTAATGGTTGTAGGATTAGTAAACTCGGGAATTATGAGGCTAAATCAGGCAATAGGCGTCATTATGGGTGCCAATATCGGTACTACTGTAACTTCATGGATTCTCAGCCTTTCTGGATTAGAAAGTGATAATTTTTTCATAAAACTCCTAAAGCCGGATTCTTTTTCTCCCATACTTGCCATAATCGGTATTGCCATGATTATGATATCAAAAGACAGCAAAAAGAAAGATATCGGTACTATTTTTTTGGGATTTACCGTTTTAATGACCGGTATGTCTATGATGAGCGATGCGGTTAAACCTCTCGCCGACGTTCCGGAATTCACCAATATTCTTCTTAAATTCTCAAATCCATTATTTGGAGTGCTTGCAGGTACAATCTTAACTGCAATTATTCAAAGCTCGTCCGCTTCAGTAGGTATCCTTCAGGCGCTTACCGTTACCGGAAGCATCACTTTCAGCAATGCTATTCCGATTATTATGGGTCAAAATATAGGTACCTGCGTTACCGCACTGTTATCATGTATCGGAGCTAATAAAAATGCAAAGCGCGCCGCTATGGTTCATCTTTATTTTAATCTTATAGGTACAGTAATTTTCCTTACCCTTTATTATAGCTTGAATGCCATTTTCAAATTCTCTTTCGTAAATAACACTATTTCAGCAGTTGACATTGCTATCGTTCACTCAACATTTAATGTATTCTCTACTGCAATTATGCTGCCTATGAATAAGCTTCTTGAAAAGCTTGCATGCATTACAATAAGAGATAAAGAAGAAGTAGAAAATCAGCATAAGCTTGATGAACGTTTTCTTACATCTCCCGCATTTGCGGTTGAGCAGTGCAAAAAAGTTACTTTTGCTATGGCAGAACTTGCAAAGCATACTTTGAAATTATCAATCGGAAATATGGACAATTATACCGATTCTCTTGATAAAACTATTCGCAGCCAGGAAGATGAATGCGATAAATATGAAGATGAAATCGGAACATATCTCGTAAAATTAAGCAGTAAAAGTCTTTCAGAAAATGATAGTAATGAAGTTTCCATGTTACTTCATTCAATCGGAGACTTTGAAAGAATAAGTGACCATGCAGTTAATCTTGTTGATGCCGCAAAAGAAATGAAAGAAAAAGGTATCTTATTCTCTCCCTCCGCAAAAGCAGAGCTCAAAGTTATTTCCGATGCCATAAGCGAAATACTTGACATTACGGTAACAGCGTTTTCAAATGAAGATACAGAGCTTGCCTCTAAAGTAGAGCCTCTTGAGCAGGTTATTGACAAGCTTAAAGCCGAAATTCGTTCCCGTCACATTGAAAGAATGCGTAAGGGTGAATGTACTATGGAAATGGGATTTATTTTCTCTGATATCCTGACAAGCTTTGAGCGTGTATCTGACCATTGTTCCAATATCGCCGTTGCTTTAATCGAAATACACAAAATGGACAGTTTTGATACTCATCGTTATTTAAATGATATCAAATATTCCGGCCAAGCTGAATTTACAAATGAATTCAATGCTTTTAACGAAAAATACAGTCTTGCTAAAATGTAATTACAAATTCCGAGCATTCCAACTGCTCGGATTTATTTATATAATATTAAAATAAAATATGCTCTGTATGTTTCATTCATACAGAGCAATTATTTTCGTAACAAAATTATTCAGCAACAGATTCTGCTGTTGTATCCTCGGTGCTTTCGCTATCTTCTGCACCCTCTATCGGAACAGAAGTATAAACAAATTTAATAACGTCTCTGTCACTAATTAAATTATCAACGGCGCGTCCCTGTTTAGGAGCAACATCGTTAACTGTATATTCCCAGAAATACTCGTTTGTTCCATCGGATGTTTCTTTGTAGTCTCCGATGTCAAGAATGGATTTTTCATCATCCACATAGCTGATTTCATATTGAATCAGAGCTTCTTTTACTGCCTGAAGAACAGACGGTGGATTTTCTGCAGTGCCTTCAACTGTAATTTCAACTTCGTTAAGAACAATATCTTCGCCTGCTGTTGCTGAAACTTTTACTGTCGCAGAAACTTTTTCTGAGCCACAGGACATGATAGCTGTGCCTAACATCATAATTGCCAATACAAGTGTTAAAATTTTAAATGTACGCATTTGGATTTGTAACCTCCTAAATTTATTGGCTTGATAGAAGTATACAATACTCAATAGCATTTTGTCAAGTACTTTATTGAAATTTAACATTAATATCAATTTATTAACAGAACGATTACAGTTATGTAAAAAACATAAATGAATTGTATAATTTGACCTATCATTAAAACAGTAAAAATAAAGTTAATTCGCATTAAACATACCAAAGCGCATATTCCAAAAGCTGTTGCTGCGATAACGGAAACAAGCGAAAGAAAAGGAGCACATGCTATCACGAGTAATGGATACCGTACTGATACAAAAATAAGCATTAGTATTAAAAATAAAGCCGCTTTATATGATATAATTCTTTTATATGCCTCACCGCAGCATATTAATTCTCCGGCTATTGCTCCGAAAATCACGTATGTCAATATGCGGCATATCAAAAAAAACAGCGGTGAAGGTATTGTATTCGGAAAAACAATTATTTTTGTATGATATACCGCGCCAGACGCAAAAATACGCACTATTCCTGCGCAAATCAGCGTTAATACCGCACCTCTTGCTAAATTTATAAGACGCATATCACGCAGTTCAAATATTACATGACGTTTTATGTCATTTATTTTTATGCCTCTCAAAAAATCACCCCGATATACTTTTATGTGATATCGGGGATTTTTATTACATTTTATAATTTATTTTTATTCATAATCCTCATACTCATTATCTTCGTCCGAAAATAAATCCGAACTCCATATAATTTCCCGTGAAGTTTCCTTTTCGGGCGGATCTGTATCAGCTTCTGTTGTTTCCTCTGTTTCAGGCTTTTGAGGCTCATCTCCCGGATTCAATATTCCTATTCCTCCGGTTTCAGTTTCGCCTGATGAATCATCAGTTTCAATACCCGTTGATTCGCCATCTGTGTCTATTCCTAAGTCCTCTTCGGTTTCAGTGTCTTCCGACATGCTGTCACTTTCCCCGCTTTCTGTCTCAGAATCAGACTCTCCGAAATTGTCAAAATCAAAATGGTCATAACAGAATCTGTTATACTGTTTATCTGCATATGATATTCCGACATATTCACCCGGTGCAAGTGCGTTTTCAAAGAATGGCACTCCCCACCATCCCGCCGGTTCTACGCCGTCAGGAAGAGGACGATATACATACTGAGCGTCTGTTACTGTAATCTGATACGGAAAACTTCTATCTGTAATATAAAGCAGTCCTACTTTCTTAACATTAGCTGGGTCGCATCCAGGACCTGCTACGCCGCCGTTTCCGCTTACATCATAATCTACGGCTATATGGACATCGCACGACTCAGTAGGCAATGTCTGACGAGTATAATAACATACTTCCCCACGCCCACCTCTTGGGTCAAGCGTACAAGCTTCTGTCATAAGTTTACCCGAATCTTTGCACACAGTAGCAGTGATTACTCCAGGGGCAAGCTCGAATTTTTTAAGTGGTTCTCCGCCGTTTGCAGCTTCATCAATATACTTTTGATGCAGTTTTGTCATTACAGTATCCCATATTGTACATGCCGGGTTCGTTTTAAAGTCATTCAATACCATAGGCATATCATAACCAAACCAAACTCCGCCTACATAGTACGGGGTATATCCAATAAACCAACGGTCATAGTCATTTCCGGCAGTTCCCGTTTTTCCGGCAACATCAACCTTTGTACGAAGAGTAACGCTTTTACCAGTACCGTAATTCATTACGTTATTCATCATTTTGGTCATAATAGAAGCATTTTCATCACTGATTACTATTTCATATTCCGGCTCATTATCAAGAATCACATTTCCTTCACTGTCAAGCACTTTATAATACAGACGTGATTTATTATATATTCCATGATTTTGGAAAATAGAATAAGCCGCCGTAATTTCTTTTACGGTTACACCGTAGTTCATACTTCCGAGCGCAAGTGCTGCGGGAAGTCTATCAGTCAATACCTCACCAGATGAAAGCTCCAATCTATCTATAAAGCTGTCCATATGGAGTTTATTTTTCACAAAATCGAACGAGGCGTCAATAGTTAAATCTTCAAGCACACGAACCGCGATAGTATTTACCGAACGCTCTATTGCACTGTTAATATTCGTAAGTCCGTTATACACCATAGGCAGGTTCTTAGGCCATGCGCCTTTTCCGCTTATATTAAACGATACCGGCACATCGTCATATACGGAGCCGTATGTTATTATTCCTGCTTCCATAGCGGGAGCATATACTGCAAGCGGTTTTATTGATGAACCGGGTGAACGCGTTGTGCCAGTTGCACGGTTCAATATACGATTCAACGTTTTTTCACCCCTGCCGCCTACTAGTCCCAGCACATCATTTGTATACGGGTCACATATAACCATCGCAGATTCAGGCTGAATACCATCGTTTACTTTTGGAAAGTATTCATCATTTTCATATACTTCTTCAAGCACTGCCTGTACCTCAGGGTCCATTGCCGTGATTATCTGAAATCCGGCGTTATACATCATTTTTGTAGCGACTTCCTCTGAGTATCCTTTCTGCTCAACTAAGTCATTTACAACATCTTCGAATACCGCATCTGCATACCATGAGCGTATATTATCTACATCTTCTGCTGCTTCTCTTGTAATATTAAGCTCAAGGTCTTTATTATACGCACTGTTGAATTCCTCTGAAGTAATCATGCCCTGTTCATACATTTTCTTCAGCACTTCATCGCGGCGTTTTTTATTATTTTCAGGATACAAATACGGGTCATATCTCGTTGGATACTGCGGAATTGCTGCAAGAGCCGCACATTCTATAAGCGAAAGCTCGCTTACATCTTTACCGAAATAGGTATTTGCCGCTGCCTGAACACCATATGAATTCTGAGATAGATATATAACATTCAAATACATTTCAAGTATCTGCTCTTTGCTATACTCTTTTTCAATGTTAAGTGCTCTTAAAATTTCTTGGATTTTTCTCTGTACTCGAAAATCATCGTCACCAGTCAAATTTTTTATAAGCTGCTGAGTTATAGTTGATGCACCCTGACTTGAGGAGCCTGTAAGAAATCCAAATGTTACGCTTGCTGTTCTGTACCAGTCAACGCCTTTATGCTCATAGAAACGTTTGTCTTCTATTGCGACAAATGCTTTAGACAAATAACTTGGGAATGTACTGTACGGAGCCCATATGCTGTTTTTTGAGCCGTACAAACGCTGGTCTTCCATTTCAATCGGTTCGCCTATATTGTTTTCGCGGTCAGTCCATTCCATGTAGTACATCTTAGAGGTTTGGCTTTGCTGTGAAATGAACATTGACACATCAAGAGTGGGGTCGATATTGTTTTTTACATAAATTATAAACGCACTTCCCACTATTATAGATGTAATTATTCCTATAAGCAAAATAGTAAGCAAGATATTTATTACATACGATATGACTTTTCCTACGGTTTTACCCATAATGCCAAATGCTTTCCCGGTTTCTTTTCCCCAGTTTATCGGCTCTTTATCCGGCCTGCGGGGGAATGAAGAATCAATTTGCGACATATTCCATCTCCTGTGTAAAATTTCCCCCACCGGTCAGAAATTTATTTAATGCTGTATTTCGGGGGTATTGATTATATTATTATACTCCTTGTTTTTGAATATTTTATTACAAATTGACAATAATAAAATAAAAGGTATGAAACGGAGTGTGTTTTATGTGTGAACAAGAACTTAAGCAACTTAAAAAAATGCATATGATTTCAACTATTGGCATTTGCCTTTTTGCATTTCTCTGTGCTGTAACCTGCATGGTTATATCTTCCGTCAAAGAAAGTGAAATTTACAAAGATACTGCCGAGAATAAATACACAAAATCAATCGGTACAGCCTCCGAAGATTTTATTAAATTGCTTGGCAGCCAGTCAGAAAATGAAGCTCTGTACAAACTTGGAGAATTCGACGGCAAAATCGCTATATATGACTGCCAAAAAGATGAAATTTCTGATATTCTTGACGTATATGCGTTCACTCTTCCCGAAAGCGACCGGCTCGCCTTGGAAAACGGAATATATATTTATTCAGATGACGAACTTCTTGGCATAGTGGAAGATTTTACAGGCTGAAAAATATACCTTCACTTTAATATGACGTTTTCCGCGCCGATAAGTTCCGAAATTTCTTTAATCAGAAAATCATTTGCCACCGCACGCAGATTTTCTGATTTTACATATTTCTGAGTTTGAGAATCATAGAAAATAACTTCCGTATCTCCAGAAAAAATATCTACAAGGCTTACTATGCGATTGAACATTTTGCTGCCCTCTCTGTCAATTTTAATGAACAGGCGCGGCTTTTTTTTCTCTTTGATTTCAGAAACGTTATTTACTTGATTACTCTGAATTTCCGCTTTATCCGGCATACTGTCATTGTCATATAAAGAGGCACTTTTTTCAAGCAAAATTTTCGGAGATTCTTCCTCTTTAACTGACAGTGTTCCAGTAGCTGACACTACATTATCAATTGTCAAAGTATCAGAATACTTGCTGAGAATACGCGGAAATACTACTATCTCAATTTCGGAATTGCGGTCTTCAAGCGTAATGAATGCCATACGGTCTCCGTTTTTAGTCGATTTATCTGTGCGTCGCGTAATTATCCCCGCAACAGTTACTTTTTGGTTATCCGAATAACGATTTTTACCATATTTTATGTTGTCAACTGAAATATCAGCTTCCTCATCATCATACTTTTCAAATGACGCAAAAATATCCGCTATCATATCTGGATTTATAAGCTCAATATTCTTTGTATAATTGTCAAGCATATGACCGGAAAAATAAAGTCCCGAGCTTTCTTTTTCAAGTGCAAGCAACTCACGCGGTGTATATTCATCGATATCCGGATATATAAATCCTGACATCGACTGAGGTTCACTTTCATCAGCCAACTGCATTGAAAATAAATCAAGCTGACCTGATAAATTATTGCGCTCATATGCGCTGCGCATATCAATTATTTCCTCATAAGAATGAAGCAGCTGTGAACGTTTATTTCCGAGCCTGTCAAAGGCCCCTGATTTTATCAGCATTTCCACGCTGCGTTTATTTAAATCATATGCGCTCATTCGATTTATAAACTCCTCGAATGACTCAAATTTGCCTTTTTTCCTCTCACTGACTATATTTTTTACAAATTGTCTGCCTACATTTTTAAGTCCGAGCAGTCCAAAACGAATATTACCATCAGCTGTGGTATGAAACTCGTCATAGCTTTCATTTATATCTGGCGGAAGTACTTCTACATTATACCTCTGACATTCTGTCATATATTCTGAAATTTTCAAGGGATTATCAATAACCGAAGTGAGCAAAGCTGAGATATATTCGCATGGGTAATGCACTTTCAGATAAGCGGTCCTATATGAAATTACTGCATATGCGGCAGCGTGACTTTTATTGAATGCATACTTTGCGAAGCTTGCCATATCATCGAACAAAGCTGAGGCAGTTTCGTTATCAATCCCGTGATTTTTCGCTCCTTTTATAAAGTCATCACGTTCCTGCTCCATTGCTGATTCCTTTTTTTTCGCCATAGCGCGTCTGACTATATCCGCACGTCCGTATGAATAATCCGCAATTTCACGGAATATCTGCATTACTTGTTCCTGATACACGATACAGCCATATGTGATATTCAAAATCGGCTCAAGAAGCGGCGTTCTGTACGTAATTTTATCTTTATCATGCCTTGACTCTATATATTTAGGGATTGAGTCCATAGGTCCGGGGCGATACAACGAAATTGCGGCAATTATATCATTTAAACTTTCCGGCTTAAGCTGCATAAGCATCTGACGTATACCACCGGATTCAAGCTGAAACACACCGTCAGTGTGCCCCTCCGATATAAGCTGAAAAGATTCTGCGTCATCTATCGGAATAAGCGATATATCAAAATCAGGTTCACGCTCACAAATCAATTTTTCCGCATTGGATATTATTGTAAGATATCTGAGCGCAAGAAAATCAAATTTTAAAAGTCCAAGCTCCGCGACTGTTTCCATGCTGAACTGTGTAACCGGTATTCCGTTATTTACAGCCAAAGGTAGATATTCTGTAATCGTTTTTTCCGTAATCACCACACCTGCGGCATGAGTAGAAGCATGGCGCGGCATTCCTTCAAGTGCAGCGGCAGTATCAATCAACTTTTTTACCTGTGGAGATGATTCATATAGTTCCTTTAATTCCGCTCCCTCAAGTGCTTTTTTCAGCGTCATTTTAAGTTCCTGCGGTATCATTTTAGCAACCGGGTCTACATCTGCATAACTCATTCCAAGCGCGCGACCTACATCACGTACTGCCGCCCTTGCCGCCATTGTTCCGAAAGTTATTATCTGCGAAGTATGGTCTGTACCATATTTTTCACGCACATACTCAATCGCCTCATCACGTCTGTCATAGCAAAAATCGATATCAAAATCGGGCATGCTTACTCTTTCGGGATTCAAAAAACGCTCAAACAGCAAGTCAAATTTAATCGGGTCTATATCTGTAATTCCAACTAAATATGCTACAAGGCTTCCTGCACCCGAACCTCTTCCCGGACCTACCGGAATTCCCTGCGACTTAGCGTGATTTACAAAATCCCATACTATCAGATAATATTCCGAATATCCCATCTTAAAAATAACTGACAGTTCATATTCTATTCTCTCACGGTACACTTCTTCTGAATTTTTTTCATCAAATTTTATATGTCCGCGCTGAATACGGCTTGAAAATCCATCGTAAGAAAGCTTTTTTAAATATTCCTCCGGCGATAATTCTGATTCTGGTTTATAACGCGGAAGATGTATTTTTCCAAACTCAAATTCAAAATTGCACATATCCGCAATTTTCACTGTATTTGAAAGCGCGTCTTTATATTTTCCGAACAGCTCACGCATTTCATCTGTGCTTTTATAGTAAAATTCATCGCTTTCAAATCCAATCGGGCGACCGTTTGTTATTACATTGTTTGTCTGAATGCAAAGCAGTATTGCCTGTGTTTCGGCGTCAGCCTTTTCAAGATAGTGCACGTCATTTGTTGCCGCAAGTCCTATATCCAAACGTTCAGCCATCGAAACAAGGGCGTTATTGACAATTTTTTGTTCGGGAATACCGTGGTCCTGAAGTTCGAGATAAAAATTATCTTTTCCGAATATTTCCTTAAGCTTCATCGCATGAGCGTCAGCTTCTTTTATATTTCCGGCGGTAATACATCTCGGAATATATCCACCAAGGCATGCAGACATCGCAACAAGTCCCTCGCTGTGCGCTTCAAGCAGTTCCATATCAACACGAGGTTTTGAATAAAATCCCTCTGTATACGCCTTTGACACCATATAAATCAAGTTTCGGTATCCTATCTCATTTTTGACAAGTAACACGAGATGTGAATTTACACTGTCACGCTCACGTGATTTATTAAAGCGGCTGTTTGGAGCAACGTATACTTCACAGCCGATTATCGGCTTTATTCCCTCGTCAACGCATGCTTTATAAAAAGCAACGACTCCGTACATTGCACCATGGTCAGTTATAGCAACGGCATGATGTCCCTCTTTTTTAGCCGCTTTCGGGATATCGGCAATTCGGCATGCCCCGTCAAGCAGACTGAATTCACTATGAAGATGAAGATGTACGAATTCGTTCATTTGTTTTCCTCCTGAAAATTTAAATTTTCTTGCTTCTTATTGAGCACGGTTTTCATACTTACTTTACAGTGCCAAATTTAATACCAGATTATCTGTTAGCTGTTTTTTCGAGAATAGCGTTTCCCTGTTCTATAATTTTTGTCAATCGATGATTCATGCCGGATTTTGAAACCGGTGGATTACATATAAGCCCCAGTTCAGCAATGGAAAGATGTTCATTTTCAATTCTTAATTTTGCGGTTTCCACAAGCTCTGGGGATAACTGACAAAGCATCCCCTTTTCATCAAGCTCACGGATTATTTCACAGCATTTTTTTGACGCAGATATCGATTTTCCTATATTTGCGCTGTCACAATTCGCAGCTCTGTTTACATTATTGCGTATTTCCTTTAATATTTTACTGTTCATCAAATCAAATGCAGCTTTATTAGCTCCGATTAATGCAAGAAAATCCTCTACTCCCGAACTCTCTCTGAAATAGACTATGTAGTTTCCCTTTTGACGGCGGTACGATTTTTTGGGTGCAAGCCCTGTTTCCTCAAGCAAATCAAAAATATAATCCCGCGCTTTTTCATCAACAAATGATATATCTACATGATATCCTTTCTGAGGGTTTGTTACTGAACCGTGAGTTATGAACACACCTCTCAAAAAATGCGCAGTACATGAGCTACATTTAATTTTCGGCAAATTCTCAATCGAATTAAATTCTTTTCCGCATACATAAGCATGTCGGCAGCATTTATTTTTTATATTAAGTTCGGAAAGACTCTCCTTTGTTTCCTGCGAAAATGACATTTGACCTTCCCCCGGCTTTTATATTTAGGCAATTCCAACTTTTCAATTATTCTTTATAAACTTTATTTTAAAATATCACGGTGCAACGCAATCGAATTATATCCGAGCGACTGCAAATAATTATTCAGACATTCAGTTACTACCACAGAGCGGTGCTTTCCGCCGGTACAGCCAATTCCTATATATATCTGAAATTTACCTTCATCTTTATACATAGGAAGTAAAAACTTCATCATATCATATAGTTTCTGCAAAAACTCCTGTAAATTTTCCGATGCCAACACAAAATTACGAACTTCTTCATCAAGTCCCGTCTTATTTTTAAGCTCATCTATATAAAACGGATTTGGGAAACAGCGTACATCAAATACCGTATCAGCTTCTGACGGTATACCGTATTTAAATCCGAATGACGCGCAGGTTATCACTATTTCACGCTTCATATCCGTTTTCATAATCGCGCCGAGTTTTGCGGCAAGCTGTTTTACGGATATTTTTGACGTATCTATTATATAATCCGCATTTTCTTTGGCCTGCTCCAATATTGAACGTTCAAGCGCGAGCGCTTCGGTTATCGGAATATTTTTCTTTGCACTTAAAGGGTGCTTTCTGCGGGTTTCCTTATATCTGGTAATTATTACAGAGTTCTCGCACTCCATAAATAATAAAATACAGCGATGACCGTTTCTTTTCAGCATATCAGTTCTGTCAAGCAAAGTTTGAAACTCTGCCTCGCCTCTTACATCTACTATAAATACTACACCTGTCATGTTTACGGGCGATTGAGAATATATTTCTGCAAACTGCTCTATCATAAGGGCAGGCATATTGTCTATACAGTAATATCCCATATCTTCAAGAATATTTGCTGCCTGCGACTTTCCCGCACCTGATACCCCGGTTATTATAACAAAATTCATTTTTTTATATCTCCCGTATTTTATCTGATTTATTGTTCGGCGCAATTATTCAATATATATAACTTCTCTTTCAATTTCTATATCATACATACGCTTTATTCTATCCTGTATAAGTTTTATAAGCTGCTTTACATCTTCCGCAGTAGCGCCGCCTTTGTTTATTATAAAACCAGCGTGCTTTTCTGATACTTCCGCACCACCTATTCTCATTCCCTTTAATCCGGCATTATCAATCAATTCCGCTGTATAATATCCCGGATATCTCTTAAAAACACTACCCGCACTCGGATATTCAAGCGGCTGTTTCTGAGTACGTCTTTGCATATATTCATTCATCTTTGCATATATGGCATCTGAGTCTCCGAATTTGAGTTTCATTTTAGCCTCAAGCATTACCAGTTTCGGATTAGAATGATATATACTCTCTCTGTATCCGAATTTATGCTCATCTGCTGATATTTCTATTAATTTTCCGCTTTCGCAGTCATAACACAGCGTTGATTCAATTACATCTGACATAGAGCCTCCGTACGCTCCAGCATTCATTACAACCGCTCCTCCGCATGAACCGGGTATTCCGTATGCGAATTCCATTCCTTCAAGCGATGCCTTCTGAGCCGCCGCCGCACAAAGAGTAATCGGCACACCGCACTCGGCTATAAGATACTCTCCCTCTGTTTTTATTTCGGACAATCCATACGCAGATACCACAACTCCGGAATATCCATTGTCCTCAAACAAAACATTGCTTCCTCGTCCGAGCATTAAATGCTTTATTTTATTTTCTTCAAGATACGAAAGTACATCACACATGGATTTTTTTGATGACGGATATATTACCGCATCAATTTTCCCACCGATTTTAAATGTTGTCAGTTCCGATGCTTTTAAATCAATCTTATACTTTATAATATCATCAACTATTTTATTTTTGTTGTAATCCTCAATAAATGTCACAAGCGCGGATATTTGTTCGGTCATGTGATTTCCTCCGTAAAACCAATTATATATTTTTAATTATCAATTTGAGTGTGTACCATATGATTTTATAAAAGAATATCGGCAAGCTCCGACAGCGTCTTTATATTATATGTTATTCGGTAATCTTTTATATTTTTACTTTCTGACGAATTATAATAGCACACATCAATTCCCGTGTTATTCGCTCCCGCAACGTCCGATGTAAGCGAGTCTCCCACAACAAGATATTCCGATATCGGCAATTTTCCGGCACGGTCGATTACATAATAAAAGTATTCAGGTGCCGGCTTTGCATATCCAATACTTTCAGATATGAATATATCCTTAAAATAAGGAGCAATTTTCGATGATTGAAATCTCGGTGTCTGGACTGCTGATAATCCGTTTGTTACAAGATAAAGGCTATATTTTTCCGACAGCCTGCGGCATATATCCTCCGCACCGTCAATAAGACATGTCTGACGGGAGAGATTTTTTACATAAGACAGGCTCATATCTTCAGCCTGCTTTTCATCAAGTCCGATTTTTGAAAGCAGCAGTCTGAAACGTTCCGTTTTCAATTTTTCGCGTTCTATCTGATTTTTTTCAAGTTTGCGCCACAAAGATGCGTTTATTTCATGATATAAAATAAGAATATCCTGCGAGATATTTATACCAAATGAACAGAGCGTATTCTCAAGAGCGTTTTTTTCTGCTGTGTCAAAATCAAACAATGTATTATCTGCGTCAAAAAGTATTGCCTTATACTTATTATTACTCATTTTACCTCCCTTTGCGGCCTCCATATGTATATTTTATCTATAACATCATAATGGACAGGCAGAATTATGCCGTAAACTCCACCTGTCCTATCTGCTTTTATTTTATCGTTTTATATTGTAAATTTATGATATGTCTTTTTTCCTTTTTTAATTATAATCTCGCCGGATTCAAATGCAGAATGTTCCAAAGCTGCGTCAAATGAAGTTACTTTTTCATCTCCGACAAATACACCGCCCTGAGTAATCAAACGCTTTGCTTCTCCCTTTGATGGTGCGAGTTTTGCTTTTAACATCATATCCGCAACCGAAATTTTTCCGTCGATAAAATCAGATTCCTCAAGCTGTGTTGTCGGCATATTTTCACTGCTTCCGCTTCCCGCGAATACGCTTCTTGCGCTTTCAAGTGCCTTGATTGCCTCTTCTTCTCCGTGAATCAATGCGGTTACTTCATACGCCAATTTTTCCTTAGCTTTATTAAGCTCACTTCCGCTCATCTTTTCATATACCGCAATTTCGTCAAGCGGCATAAATGTGAGCATCTTCATGCAGTTGATTACATCAGCGTCATCGATATTTCTCCAGTACTGGAAAAATTCATAAGGAGTTGTTTTTTCAGGGTCGAGCCAGAGCGCACCTTTTTCAGTCTTACCCATTTTCTTTCCTTCGCTTGTAAGCAAGAGTTTAAATGTAAGACCGTATACCTCAGCTTGGCATTTACGTCTAATAAGCTCTACTCCGCCGATAATATTTGACCACTGGTCATCTCCGCCGAACTCAAGACGGCAGCCATAGTCATTGTAAAGCTTGTAGAAATCGTAGCTCTGCATTAACATATAGTTAAATTCGAGGAAAGTAAGTCCTTTTTCAAGACGTGACTTATAACATTCCGCAGTAAGCATTCTGTTTACGGAAAAATGTGGACCTATATCGCGCAAAAACTGAATATAATTGAGGTCTCTGAGCCAGTCACCGTTATTTAAGAAAAGCGCCTTGCCGTCACTTACATCAATGAAGCGTGACATCTGCCTTTTAAATTTTGCGATATTTGATTCAATTTCCTCAACTGACATTATACGGCGCATATCATTTTTACCGGAAGGGTCGCCTATCATTGCTGTACCGCCTCCGAAAATTGCAATGGGGCGATGTCCCGCTCTCTGCATATGAGCCATTATTTTAAGCTGGATAAAGTGACCTATGTGAAGGCTGTCCGCTGTTGGGTCAAATCCTATATAAAACGTAACTTTTTCATTATCAAGCATTTTTTCGATTGCTTCCGCGTTAGTGGACTGCGCAATCATTCCTCTGTCTATAAATTCTCTGAATAAACTCATTCTTCTTTTTCCTTTCGATATTTACATACAATTATATATTATATTATTTATTTTCAATCAATATTTATTTCCATTCTCAATCATTTCGCGCGCTACATCAAGCTGAGCTTCTGTCACTGATATTCCTCCGATTATCCGCGCAATTTCAGCTATTCTTTCATTTATATCAAGCTCATGAATTACAGCTTCCGCACGTCCGTCACGTTCAATTTTTTCAATTTTACAGTGATTATCAGCTGACGCCGCCACCTGTGCTGAATGTGTTACACAGATTACCTGCGATGATTTTGAAATTGATTTCATCTTTATTCCGATTTTTTCAGAAGTTTTTCCCGATACTCCCGTATCAATTTCATCAAAAATTAATGTTCCGGCTCCGTTCTTTTCCGAAAGCTCACTTTTAAGCGCAAGCATTATTCTTGAAAGCTCACCGCCCGACGCTATTTTTGACATTGGCATAAACGGTTCGCCGGGATTTGTCGATACCATAAATTCTACATCGTCCCCTCCATGGGGAGCGTATACCGCGCCTCCGTTCTGTTCCGTCAATCGCCGCACCGCAACTGAAAATTTCACCTTTGGCATATCAAGAAACGCAAGCGATTTTCCCACTGACTCGCTCAATACACGAGCCGCACACTGACGTTTTTCACTTAGCAAAGACGCATATTCTTCCACAGATTCAAGCTTTTTTTCATACAATGCGGTATACTCGGCTATTTTTATATCGCTTGATTCCATATCTTCAAGTTTCGACGCCGCCTCCGCACGAAATTTCTTTATCTGTGAGATATCCTCGCCATATTTCAATTTCAGCTTATGAATTTGATTCAGACGTGATTCTATCGCGTTAAGCCGTTTTTCCGGATCCTCATCTTCTTCATCAACATAACGGCTCACGCTCTCCGCAATATCTTCGACCTCATAACGCATTGATTCAAGTCTTGATGCCATATCAGCAGCACCTTCAATTACTCCGGCAAGCGAATTTAAAGCCGTTACCGCTTTTTCCATTAAATTTACCGCACTCATTCCCTTTTCATTCTGAAGCAGCGCACGGTATACAAGTCCTGACTGTTTTGTGATTTTTTCTATATTTTTAAGCTTCAGCTTTAATTCTGAAAGCTGTTCTTCTTCTTTAGGATTATTCAGTTTTGCATTATCTATTTCTGCGATTTGGTATTTTAATATATCAATCATCATCGTTTTTTCACGAGATGACTCAGTAAGCGATTCTATTTTTTTCTTAATTTCCGTCATTTCATTATATACGGAAACATACTGCGCAAGTTCATTTTCTGTATCTGCATATTCGTCCAAAACAGAGAGCTGTGCATTTTTCTGCATCATCAAAACGCTGTCATTTTGTCCGTGGATATTTATAAGCGCAGTACCGACTGCTTTAAGTGTAGATGCCGGAACTGTTCTGCCGTTGATTTTGGAAATTGATTTTCCATCTGCGTTTATTGAACGCATTAAGTATATTTCACCGTTTTCATCAGGCTCTATTCCGTATTCAGATAAAAATGACCTTGTATCATCATTTACACATGAAAACAGTGCTGATACAGAGGCACGAGTTTCTCCTGTTCTTATAAGTTCACGAGATACCCTGCCACCGATAAGAAAATTTATGCTGTCTATTATTATTGATTTTCCCGCACCGGTTTCTCCGGTCAGTACGGTAAAACCGCTTTTCAAGTCTATATTAAGCTCTTTGGCAACCGCAATATTTTCTATATGCAGTGAATTAAGCAACGGTTTCACCTTCCTTTCCGCTTTGATAACCGTATTTTTAAAAATTTATGATGAAATCAGTGATTTTATTTTCGCGCATATATCAATTACTGCCTGATTATCTCTCACCACTATTATTATCGAGTCATCTCCGGCAACACATCCAAGAATTTCAGGTTCATCAAGCGATTCGATTCCAAGTGCAACCGCATTCGCCATTCCCGGATATGTTTTTATTACAATATTATTTCCTGCCCCGTCAATGTATTTTATAGAGCCTATCAAAGCTCGATTGTACACGTGAGAACTGTCTGCTTCACTTTGCGCCGGCGTCGTATATTTGTATGTTCCCTTATCAGTCATAACCTTCGCCAGTTTCAATTCTCTCATATCACGTGATACTGTCGCCTGAGTTACGTCAAATCCGCTTTGCCTTAGGCGGCTTATAAGTTCCTCCTGCGTTTCAATTACGCTGTTTTCAACAATTTCAAGGATTTTATTATGTCGCTTTGTTTTCATCTGGTTCTCCTGTAAATTATACCATCTTATTATGAAGTACAGTTAAAAAATCGCGGTTTTTCAATCTTATAAGTCCGGTTCTGTATTTTGAGCGGCTGATTCTGATTATATCTGATTTTTCAGCCTTAACCGTATCTTTTCCATCAGAAGTAAGATACACGTCATTATCGGGGCAAATCATATTTTTCAATTCAATCACGCATTCTCCGTTGAAAATAATTGGACGTGCTGTAAGTGAATGTGATGATATTGGGGTAACACACAGACATTCAAGACTCGGGTCAAGTATCGGACCTCCTGCCGACATCGAATAAGCGGTTGAGCCTGTCGGCGTTGCTATAATCAACCCGTCTGATCGATAATTTCCCGCAATTTTTCCGTTGCAGTACAAATCAGTTGACAGCAGTCTTGGCACCGGACCGTTTGAAATTACCGCATCATTGAGCGAAGGACTAAGCGATTGAATACAGTTACCATTTCTTATAAGCTGTACATCAAGCATCATTCGGTACTCTATTACATAATCCCCTTCAATCACGCGGTCAAGCAGTGAAAGCTCCGAAATTTCAAGCTCCGCTATATAACCGAGATGACCTAAATTTATCCCCAAAAGCGGAAGTCCGCATATTGCCGCATTCCGAGAAGCCCGCAAAATTGAACCATCGCCTCCGAGAACAAATCCCTCATCGGCAATTTTAAATAGTTCCTGTCCTTCTGCATAATCGACACCGTGATATTCACCGATTTTTTCGCGATAAATTTCATCAATTATTACCCTGCATCCACGTGAGACTATAAATGACACAAGTGAACGTGTCATTTTAAAATCAATATCCCTTTTTTCGTTCGGAATCAGCGCAATTTTTTTCATTTATAAGGTTCTTCCTTTTTGTATTTATATGATACTTTTTATCTTATCAAAGTCAATGGACTTCGGAACTCCGCTTATATTTTTACGGCAATAAATCAAAAATTCACGGTTTCCGTCACCGCCCTCAATAGGTGAAACTGCCACATCTATACAGTCAAATCCGAATAAAGTCGCACATTCCGCAACCTTTTTTATTGAATACTCATGTGCTTTCTTATCTTTCACAATCCCATTTTTACCTATATTCTCACGTCCTGCTTCAAACTGCGGTTTTACCAATCCTATATATATTCCGTTGCCGGAAAGCACTGACGAGGCGTTTGGAATTATATATGTCTGCGATATAAATGAAACATCAGTTACTGCAATATCGCATTTTTCTGGGATTGAATCAGCGTTCAGCTCACGCGCATTAAAATTTTCCATTACCACGACACGCTCATCATTTCTGAGTTTTTTATGAAGCTGTTCACTTCCCGAATCCACCGCATAAACACGCTTTGCTCCGTGGATTAATAGACAATCTGTAAACCCTCCTGTGGAAGAACCTATATCTACTGCGGTAAATCCGGAAACATCTATCCCAAATATATCAAGCGCGCCTTCAAGTTTAAGACCACCGCGGCTCACATATGGACAAATATTTCCTACAATTTCAATATTATGAGTTATATGTTCATCTATTTCACATGACGGTTTTTTTATAATTTTTCCATCAACGCATATTCCTCCGCCTAATATAAGTTCTTTTGCGCGGCTTCGGCTGTCCGTATATTTATTTTCGGTAAGATATATATCAAGTCTCATATCTGAATATTATATATAAATGGTATGATTATTCCTAAAATAGAGCCTGCTAAAACTTGAATTGGGGTATGTCCGATTAATTCTTTCAGACTCTCGCTTGCCGTTTCAGTTTCACCCGCCATTACCTCTTTTACAAGCTGATTTATCAATTTTGCCTGTTCACCTGCCGCACGCCTTACACCCGCCGCATCATACATGACCACCGAGGCAAGTATAAACGATATAGCGAATTCCGCTGAATTTACTCCGATTGATTTAGCAATAGCTATCGCCAGCGCGCTTACCGTAGCTGAATGAGAGCTTGGCATTCCTCCAGACGACACAATAAGTCCAATGTCAAATCTTTTTTCTTTTATCACGCATATTATAATTTTAAGAATTTGCGCAATAAAATATGCTATTATTGCACACATTAACGGGTAATTTCCAAAAAAACCTGTTATTATTTCCATTTGTTTTTATAGCTCCGATTTCTTTGAGCATTATTTTTTTCTGTCACATAAATATCTTGCAAAATTGCATAATATTTCTTTTCCGCTGTATGATGATATTGATTTTATTGCAAGCTCCGTTTCACTCCCAAGTAAATCCTTCGCTTCCTGCACCGTCATGAATTTAAGAATTGTGGATTTATTGTTTTTCGCATCGCTTCCCGCTTTTTTTCCATATTCGGAATTTTCCTCTGCCTCTGCGTCAAGCAAATCATCTTTTATCTGAAAAGCAAATCCAATATGTTTTGAATATTCCTTTGCCGCACACAAATCTTCCGCTCTCGGATTTTCAGCGGCGGCATAACAGCCGAGCAGTGAAGAAGCCGTAATAAGTGCACCCGTCTTTTTTGTATGCATTTTGGACATATATTCATATGAGATTTCAGTTTCACTGCCTATCAAATCCATCATCTGACCGCCTGCCATACCAAATGCTCCGGCATAGTACGCAAGAGTTTTTACAGCATTTACAACTGCATTTCCGCTCACTTCCGAATTTGACGCACATACCTCAAAGGCATATGTAAGCAATGTATCTCCTGCCAGCAAAGCCTTTGCTTCACCGAACATTACGTGATTGGTCGGTTTCCCGCGGCGGATTTCGTCATTGTCCATACACGGCATATCGTCATGAATCAGAGAATAATTATGAATCATCTCGACAGCACACGCAAACGGAACCGCTTTTTTTATATCTCCGCCGAGCATTTCACAAAACGAATAAGTAAGAAACGGACGTATTCTTTTTCCAGCGGCAAGTGTGCTGTATCTCATAGCATCAAATAAAACAGAATAATCTTCATCATTTGAAGAAAGATATTTTTCAAGTGCCGCTTCTGTTATATCTGCATATTCATTAATTTTTGTTTTAATATCCATATCTCTTTTTATACTCACTATTATTGCTGTTTTACAAAATCTTCTTCCTTTAAATTTCCATCGCCACCGTCAACTAAGATTTTAACTCTTTGTTCAGCATTGTCAAGGCGAGAATTACACAATTTAACAAGTGAAACTCCCTCCTCAAAAAGTTCAAGCGATTTATCAAGCGGTGCATTTCCGCTTTCAAGCGCACGCACAATTTCCTCAAGCCGGGCTATTGCCGCTTCAAATGTCATTTCCTTTAAATCCATAAATCATTCCCCCGTTTCATATTTTTCTGTATTGATTATCTCCGCATCGGCAATTCCATCAGCGGCTCTAAGTCTTACCTTATCGCCCAATGATAATTGACATACACTTTTTATAAGTTTTCCGTCAGTGTCAAATACCGCGCTATAACCTCTTGATAATACCGAAAGCGGACTCAATGCCTCAAGTTTTGCCGCTCGCTCTTTCAGCGCGGAACGGCAGCGTAAATCAACTGAAGACATACTTTTCTCAAGTCGGTCTGAAAGTGCAACTATTGCCATGCGCCTGTCATCAATCGAATTCATCGGATTTGTAAGAGCACGCGATTTTTCATACCGTTCGATTTGATTTCTACGATTTTTTAGTATCTGATTTATCAAAGGCTCGTATGACTTTCCATAACGCTCTATCTGATTTCTGCGGTTTTTTATCATCTGTTCAAGAAGTGCCTGTTCACGTGAAATGATATTGTTTATTTTACGTTTAAGTTCATTCGTTTCGGGAAGTGCAATTTCAGCAGCGGCTGACGGTGTCGGAGCGCGCTTATCTGATACAAAATCACAGATTGTAAAATCGATTTCATGTCCTACCGCGCTTATTACGGGAATTTCTGATGCTGATACCGCTCTTGCCACATTCTCATCATTAAATGCCCACAAATCCTCGATTGAACCTCCGCCTCGACCGATTATTATTACATCAACGGATTTTGTGCGGTTAAAATATTCAAGTCCTGCTATGAGTTGAGGCGGTGCGTCTGCACCTTGAACCAGCGACGGATAAAGTATAATTTTTGCATACGGAAATCGTCTGCCGCTGATATTTATTATGTCCTTAATTGCCGCACCGGTCGGCGCAGTAATTACCCCAAGTCTTGTCGGTATTTTAGGTATACTTTTCTTTCTATTCTCGGAAAACAGCCCCTCAGATTCAAGTTTCCGTTTAAGCTGCTCAAACGCCAGATAAAGTGCTCCTATTCCTTCCGTTTCCATAGAATCCGCATACAGCTGATACTGTCCGTCACGCACAAATAAAGATATACGGC
>CALWTV010000288.1 GCA_944384555.1 uncultured Clostridia bacterium
TGGGCTTCGGATTTCCCTCGGGATAACGGAACGGGTCATCATAAAGGGTAAATTCATCTGCCGGTATTCCGATTCGCTGTGCCTGTTTTTGTTTGATTTCGCATACAATCGGGACAATATCTCGTACAACTCCCTCTCTGAATACCGCTATATCAGCGGGTGAATAGCAATTTCGGGTGCGGCGCAAATAAGCAAGCTCTGTGAAATTTTTAAATCCCAGCTTATGCGCGATTTCAGTGCGGACTTTTACCATATCGTCATAAATGCGGTCAAGATGTTCGCTGTGTGATTTATAGAAGGAACCGTCAGCCACATATGCGTCATGGCGGATTTTGCGGTCGGGGCTTTCCTTATACGGCGCGAGTTGAGCGAGAGTGAGTTTTTTGCCGTCAAAATCGATTTTTGCGGACGCAATAAGCGACTGATATTCGCTTGAGAGTTTGTTTTCAGCTTGGAGCAATGGCACTATTTCAGGTTTAAATGTCTTTAACTCCATTTCCATGTTTTTAAAAATCAAATCACCATATTTTTTCTCAAGCTCGGGGCGGAATTTTGAGTTGAACAGCGCAAGCTGAAAATTTTGCATAGGTTCACCGAGGCGTGGACCGTTTTCATCATAGAAATCACGTTCGGCTTTATAAAATTCATCTTCGGTATTTATTGTGCTGCGTACATACGCGATAGATGATTGTGTGCCGAATGAACGCGACAGCTTTTCATGTTCTGCTACGGCTTCAAAAACCGTTTCCGCTGAATCGGCATTGTTTACTTTGTCGGTAAGCACCTTATAATCGGAAATAAACTTATCAAGGTCGGGGCGCTTATACGGCATCTGTGAAAATTTCATTTATATTATCCTCCGTGCAATGTTTTTAATTATGGATATTATACAACATTATATAAATAATATCAATGTTAAGTATGTGAAATTTTACGCTGTTTAATTACAATGATTTTTTCAAAGCGTAGCGTTTGTTAAAAAGGATTGACCGAAACTTTTCAGCAGACTTCGCCGTAATATTGCAATTGACATACACAATAAAAATTGCTATAATTAAAAAGTAAAGATAAGACTAAATAACATAAAGGAGCATAGAAATGAGCGAAATCAAAGACATATCTCTGGCACCGTCCGGAAATGATAAGATAAACTGGGTAAAATCATACATGCCCGTTTTAAACATAATCGAAAAAGAATTTATTAAAAACCAGCCGTTCGCAGGTAAAAAAATTGCGATGTCAATTCATCTTGAGGCTAAAACCGCATATTTAGCAAAAGTTCTTAAAGCAGGCGGAGCACAGGTAAGCGTCACCGGCTGTAATCCCCTCTCAACACAAGACGATGTTGCGGCCGCTCTCGCAGCCGATGGCTTTGAAGTAAACGCATACCGTGGGGTAACCGAGGAAGAATATGAAAAGCATTTGAAAAAAACGCTTTCATGTTGTCCTGATGTAATGATTGATGACGGCGGCGACCTGACACATCTGCTTCATGGAGAGTGCCGGGAATACGGAAAAAATCTTATAGGCGGCGCAGAGGAAACCACAACAGGTATACACCGTTTGTTCGCAAGAGCCGCAGCCGGCGAACTTGATTATACAATGATAGATGTAAATGACGCTGACTGCAAACATCTTTTCGACAACCGTTACGGTACAGGACAATCCACCCTTGACGGAATCATGAACACCACTAATCTGATAATTGCCGGCAAAAATGTAGTAGTCGCAGGATACGGCTGGTGCGGTCGTGGTGTGGCAATGCGCGCAAAGGGAATGGGCGCGAGAGTTTATGTAACTGAAATCAATCCCGTTAAGGCTATTGAAGCGATAATGGACGGCTTTACTGTACTGAAAATGGACGATGCCGCAAAAATCGGCGATTTGTTCATCACAGTTACCGGCTGCCGCGACGTAATCAGAGCTGAACATTTTGAAGTAATGCGTGACGGCGCACTGCTCTCAAACAGCGGTCATTTCGATGTTGAAATCGATAAAAATGCGCTTGCTGAAATGGCAGACGAAATATGGACACGTAAGCCCAATATCACAGGATACAGAATGAAAGACGGCAGAATCTTAAATCTGCTTGCTGAAGGCAGACTTGTAAACCTTGCGGCAGGCAACGGACACCCCGCTGAAATAATGGATATGAGCTTCGCAATTCAGGCAAAATCCCTCGAATATTTAGTGAAAAATGCCGGAAAACTCGAAAAGAAAGTATATCAGGTACCGCGTGAAATCGATAATGAGGTTGCCGCTTTGAAACTCCAGAGCATGGGCGGCGGTCTTGACGTATTATCCCCCGAACAGGAAGCATATTTAAATCAAGTTATATAAAATTAAAATAGTGAGCCTATCGTTTGATTTTCCAATTGCAGACGACAGGCTCATTTTATATAATATAAAAACACGGCATCTTTTCGATTTTCACTGAAAAAACGCCGTGTATATGAGATTTACTTATTAAAAGACATGATATATTTGCGCACATCACGCGGAACACCGTACATCTCCATATATGATGCGAGGTTATGCCTGTACCAAAGCCACTTTACCAAAAATACAATGCCAAGTATAATCATCATAAAAATAAGGTAAAGCACATTGAGACAAATAATTATAATATTCAGCGCACGTGACGCAAATTTTCTAACTTTTTTACTGTCAATCATATTTCAATCAACAGTTAATTATTTTTAAAAGCGTCGGTAACGGATTTGAGAGTAAAGAGGTATTCGCGCGCCATTTCTTTGGCGTCCTGTTCTGGGATTCCGCTGTCAATCAGTTCACGGTAGAAATTGCCCACCGCACGTCCCATATTTTTACCTGCCTCTCCGGAGTAAAGGGTATTCATGATATTGCTGAGAAGCGTAGGTACTTTTTCGGATACCATATTTAAGAGTTCGCTTATTTGGTTTATTTCATCGTGATCCAAATCTGAATTCCTCCTTATATTATTTTTTATAGTTGAATTTTGCGGTACATTTGAAATATTAACATTGTCAGCCTTATTTGCTGAACTGCTGAATGTAAGCACGGCTATAAGATGAAAGGCATCATGAGTACAATCAAGCGCGCTTTTTACGGCGTTTCTGATTTTTTCAGCAGTACCGTATAATGTTCGGATTTTGAACATTGGTCCGCTTTGCGTACTGTCACCGTACCGAACCTCAAGGTCAATCAGCCGGAACATTTTATCCGCTGTTTCACTTGGGATATCGATTAAATCCTCGCTCAGAATATCGGAGAGGAGGGTGTCAAGCGGGTCTGTCTGAACGGCAAATGATGTGTCGAGGTCAAAAAACACATCATCAAATCCATCATCGAGATTATATTTCATTTGATTCTATTCTCAAACTGCTCACATCTGAGAATTTTACCTCCCCTCCAGATATTTACGGAGCTTTTCCTTGATAGTGTATACGCGGCTTTTAATTGTTCCTGTGGGAATACGCATTATATCGGATATTTCCGCATAAGACAGTTCCGCTGTGTATATGAGGTACACAAGCTCTCTGTCGGTATCGGACAGTTTTGAAAGCGCCGCACGCAAATCTTCCTTTAACTCGACCTGCTCAAAGCCGGGTTCAACATCGCCGTGCATATCAGCGACATCATCAAAATCCGCGTGTTCGGGACCGCTGCGAAAGCTGTCAGCGATTTTATGCCTAGCTATTCCTATAAGCCACGGCAATGTTTTTTCCGGTATACCGCAGTCTTTTTCAGCCTGTTTCCATGCCGCCAAAAGGGTTTCCTGCAAAACGTCTTCGGCATCACGCTCACGCACACGGCGGCGGATGTAGTTGTAAAGCAGTTTTGAGTGCGGCTCTACCGCGAGTTTGAACAGTTCAGCGGCTTTGACTTTAGCTTCATAGACATCATGCTCATAATCGTTGGCACTCATCACCCTTGACGGTCACCTCCTGCGCCTTTTATATGTTCTGTCTCTGTATAGATAGTCGCTGAAATCAATCCATTGGTTCACTTATTTTTTATTTTTTTATTTTAACGTAAATTCAATAACTAAGAACCTATAAAATTCAACACAAAATAAATTTATAAGCAAACAAAAGCACCACGCAAACCGGGAATCGCGAATGGTTTGTACAAAATCGGCTCAATCGCGGAGCTAAGGGCTGCCAGAGGTTTCTCTTTTTTGATGAAACGGTTTTTACCGAAGGTAAAAAGTTTCTCTTCCGATAAAAAGAGAAAAAAGTTTTAGTGAGCAGGTTTATAAAATAATATTTTTATCATATAACGAGATAATCAATGTTATTTATATATCATTTTTAATAGCTGTAAAGTTATATGCTTAAAATTTTATTGTGTGCTGACACTCACTAAAACTTTTTTCTCTTTTTATCGGAAGAGAAAAAAGTTTCATCAAAAAAGAGAAACCTCTGGCAACCCTTAGCTCCGCGATTGAGCCGATTTTCTAGAAACCGTTTTCGATTCCCGGTTTACGTGGTGCTTTTGTTTGCTTATAAATACTTTGTGCTAATCGCTTCCTTTACTAATTACGCATTATGCATTATGCATTATGAATTATGAATTACTATACGATTTTACAGTTGTTTGTTGTAATGCGTTTTATTTTTATGGTATAATGATGTATATGTTTTATGTGAATTTATTATATAGCGAGGATAATTTTTATTATGTCATTGAAATTTTTGCCGGTAAGCCGTGAGGAAATGGACGCTCTCGGCTGGGACGCTCCCGATTTTGTGTACGTAACCGGCGATGCCTACGTTGACCACCCGTCTTTCGGAGCCGCAATTATTACACGTATGCTTGAAAATCAAGGGTACAGAGTAGCGGTTCTCGCTCAGCCTGATTATAAATCATGCGCGGATTTTAAACGGTTCGGACGTCCCAAACTCGGATTTCTCGTGACCGGCGGCAATATCGACTCGATGGTGGCTCATTACACCGTTTCAAAGAAAAAACGTTCATATGATTATTATTCGCCGGGCGGAAAAGCCGGACTGCGCCCCGACCGTGCCGTAATCGTATACTGCAATCGTGTAAGAGAAGCTTACGGTGATGTTCCTCTGATTATCGGCGGACTTGAAGCGTCACTGCGCCGTTTTTCACATTATGATTATTGGGACAACAAGGTGCGCCGCTCGGTTCTAATTGACAGCCGTGCTGATATTTTATCATACGGAATGGGCGAACATTCCATTTCAAGAATAGCAGAATTATTAAACAAGGGCGTTCCGGTAAAGAAAATTCGTGATGTGCGTGGTACTGCCTATGTATGCGCTCGTGATGACGATGTATTTTTCGATACAGCCGCAGTTTTTGATTATAATGTAATGAAAACTGACCGTGAAGCGTATGCCGCTGCATTTTCAGTACAGTATAAAAATATGGACTCGGTTACAGGACGCGCGATTTGTGAATTGTATGATGAACGCAAACTTGTGGTAAATCCGCCATCACCCCCGCTTGAACGTGAGGAACTCGATGAAATATACGCGCTCCCATATGCCCGTGATTATCACCCATCATATAAAAAAGACGGCGGTGTTCCGGCAATCGAGGAAGTAAAATTTTCGATTACCCATAACCGCGGCTGTTTCGGTGCATGTAATTTCTGCGCACTCGCCTTTCATCAAGGACGCAGTGTTCGTTCACGTTCAATTGAATCATGCGTAAAGGAAGCGGAAATTATCGCCGCTATGCCCGATTTTAAGGGATATATTAACGATGTGGGCGGCCCGACTGCGAATTTCCGTTATCCTGCCTGCAAAAAGCAAATCAAAAGCGGAGTTTGCGCCGACCGAAAATGCCTTGCTCCAAAACCTTGCCCCAATCTTGAAGTTGACCACAGCGAATATATAAAGCTCCTTGAAAGCATAGAGAATGTAAAAGGAGTGAAAAAAGTCTTTGTGCGCTCGGGAATACGATTTGATTACGTTATGTATGATAAAAATGAAAAATTTTTAAGAAAACTGGTGCGTGACCATGTAAGCGGTCAGCTTAAAGTTGCGCCGGAACACTGTTCTCATAATGTACTGTCGCATATGGGAAAACCCGATATTGAGGTATATGAACGCTTTAGAAAACGCTTTTTTGAAATATCAAAAGAATGCGGGCTTGAACAGTATCTTGTACCGTATCTGATGTCCTCGCACCCGGGCAGTACAATGAAAGATGCGGTAAAACTCGCATGTTATCTTAAAGAAACCGGACTTAATCCCGAACAGGTACAGGATTTTTATCCCACTCCCGGTACTGCGTCAACAGTTATGTATTATACGGGAATAGACCCTCTGACAAACAGCAGAGTGTGCAAAACTGATGATTATAATGAGAAAAAACTCCAGCGCGCACTGCTCCAGTTTTATCGCCGTGAGAATGCGCCGCTTGTACGTGAAGCACTCATAAAAGCAGGACGTGAGGATTTAATAGGATATTCCGAAAAATGCCTTGTACGCCCTCAAAAAATAAGCGGTTATTCTGAAAATTCGAGCAGAGCAAAAAAGAGCGATAGCATAAGCAAAAAATCAAATTTGAAAAATAAAAATTTATCCCCCAAATCATCAAAGGATAAATTTTCAAACAAGAATAAAAAAATAACAAAGAAGGGCAGATAAAACCGCCCGTTATTTTAAGCAAAGCAGGGGAAAGGGAAAATAATCTCTTATCCCCTGACTTGCCGAAATATACAGCAGATTTAATTTTTAAATTACATTATTGCGCCCGAATTGAGGCAGCTGCGGCGGCAGACGCGGGATAATCGCCTTGAGTAAGCCCAAAGCTGATGTTTATCGCGTTATTTACCTCATTCATTATATCATCGTCGAGATGTCCCATTTTTTCTCCCAGACGCTTTTTATCGATTGTACGTATCTGTTCAAGCAGGATTACGCTGTCGCGGGCAAGACCTACTTTATCAGCATATATATCGATATGAGTGGGCAGACGTGTTTTACCGAGTCTGCTTGTGATTGCCGCCGCTATTACTGTGGGGCTGTATTTGTTTCCAATGTCATTCTGAATTATCAACACAGGTCGCATACCGCCCTGTTCTGAGCCGATAACAGGGCTCAAATCCGCATAAAATATATCTCCTCGCCTGATATTCAAACGTATCTCACTCTCCGCTTTTTAAGTTTTTTCAGATTTATCTGCGTCAGATTTATCTGCGTTTATCTGCGGATGTGTTTTATATGAACCTTCCTTCGCAGCAAATCTGCCACTATCGTTTATGTTTGTAACGATAGTATTACCCTAAAGCGGCAGCTTTTAAACATTTAATCTATTGATTTTCCCCGATATTCTCAAAAATGTTTATTTAATAAATTTTTAAAAATATGGTAGGCTGATGATTTTTCGCCGACATTATTTTTTTATTTTCCTCGGAGTGTTTCTATATTACGCTCCTTTATTTATTGTATGTACAAGGTCATTGTTTTGCGATATAATTATTTTAATATAGATGAACCGTGATGACTGCAAACACTGACTATTATTTTTAGTATGTTATAAAAATTATAATTAAAGAGGAATTTAAATATATGTACCGGATAATGATAATAGAAGATGACAAAGGAATCGCGCAAGCAATACAGAAACAGCTTAAATCATGGGATTTTGACGTTGAATGCGCTCAGGATTTCCGTAATATTATGACTCTGTTTTCTGAATACAACCCTCATCTTATTCTGCTTGATATATCGCTTCCGTATTTTAACGGCTACCACTGGTGCGGTGAAATACGCAAAGTCTCAAATGTGCCGATTATATTTATTTCGTCAGCTTCGGATAATATGAATATCGTTATGGCGATTAATATGGGCGCTGATGATTTTATTGCAAAACCGTTCGACCAAAGCGTATTGCTCGCTAAAATTCAGGCAATGCTGCGGCGTACATACGATTTCGCGGGTTCGGCTGCGGTGCTTGAACACAGAGACGCGCTTTTGAATACCGGAGACAGTACATTGACGTACAATGAGAAAAATATTGACCTTACTAAAAATGAATATCGGATATTATTAGCGTTGATGAAAAACAAGGGAAGTGTGGTAAGCCGTGAAAAATTGATGGAACTGCTTTGGGAAACTGACAGCTTTGTAGATGAAAACACGCTTACGGTAAACGTAAACCGGCTTAGAAAAAAACTCGACAGTGCGGGACTTGAATCATTCATCACTACGAAATTCGGCATAGGCTATATAATTTCATAAGGAGAATAAGTAAATGGAGCTTCTTCTGACATACATAAGTCAAAAAAGAAAAGCTTGTATCGCATTATTTGTATTCTTTGCGATATTTTTATGTGCGTTTTTCCTTTATGAAATCCCGATCCAGGCGGTGCTTTATCCGGCGGCTGTATGTACGGTTATTGGTGTGATTTGGCTTTTATTGGATTTTCGTGAATATTATGAAAAACATCTCCTTCTTTTACGGCTCTCATCTCTTTCCGGCAATCTTATGGAACATTTTCCGGAAATAAAGACGCAGGACGATTCAGACTATCAGGCGATTATCCAAACTCTGCGGCAGGAAATAAACAGCATACAGACTGACATGAAAGTAAAGTACCGCGATATGACGGATTATTATACCATATGGGCTCATCAAATCAAAACGCCGATTGCCTCAATGCGGCTTACTTTGCAGAATGAGGATTCGGATACCGCAAGGCAGCTTTCCGAAGATGTAATGAAAATTGAGCAGTATGTCGAAATGGTTCTGACATTTTTACGGCTCGATTCGGATTCGACCGATTATCTATTTCGGGAATATGATTTGGACGGTATAATAAAAGGCGCGGTTCGGAAATTCTCAACTCAATTCATAAGACGCAGAATTTCTCTGAAATATGAACCGCTTCAGACACATGTTCTCACAGATGAAAAATGGCTTTCATTTGTTATAGAGCAGGTGATTTCCAACGCGATTAAATATACGCCAGAGGGTGGAACCGTGACAATTGATATGGAAAAGCCTCAGACACTGTGCATACAGGACACTGGAATAGGCATCGCACCGGAAGATTTGCCGCGCATTTTTGAAAAAGGATATACAGGTTATAACGGGCGCAACGATAAAAAAGCAAGCGGTATAGGACTATATTTATGCCGGAGAATATGCCGACGTCTTGGGCATAAAATAACGGCAAGTTCATCTCCTGAATCCGGTACTGTTGTACGTATTGCACTTGAACACAGGGAATTTACCGCGGAGTGACAGGGTAACGGAACATATTATAACGAAGATTTTACACATGGTTATTGAAATTCGAACGCAAAAAATATATAATATAAATTAAATCGGTATTTTATAGACAAATAATGAATAGAACAATAGAAAGGGCAAAAAATGAGAGCGCATGAATTAATCAATATAATAGACGAGGGCAGAATGGACGAAAAACTCGCTGCCCTTTACGGAAAAGAAAATCTCGCCGCTCAGCGTGACAGATATGTTACCGCAATCGGTGAATTTGTAAAATTATACGGAACTGAACATGATATTTCTATTTTCAGTGTACCGGGCAGAAGTGAAATCTGCGGAAACCACACTGACCACAATCACGGCAAAGTTATCGCCGCTTCAATCAATCTCGATATAATCGCAATCGCCGCACAAAGAGCGGATTTTACTGTCAGAATAAAAAGCGAGGGATTTCCGGAAGATATTGTCGATATCAATTCATACACGGAGCCGGAGCGTGAAAAGTATTTTACAAGCGAATCCATAATTGCCGGAATGGCGCGCGCTTTTAGAAATAATGGTCATTCAGTGGGCGGATATTGTGCTTATACTACATCAAACGTTTTTAAAGGTTCGGGACTTTCTTCTTCCGCCGCTTTTGAGGCAATGGTAGGAAACATATTCAATCATTATTATAATGAAGGCTCTGTTTCAAATGTTGATATCGCTAAAATGGCTCAGTTTGCGGAAAATGAATTCTTCGGCAAGCCTTGCGGACTTATGGATCAAGTGGCGTGTGCGGTTGGCGGATTTGTCACAATCGATTTCAATGACCCGAAAAATCCTATAATTGAACAGCTCCCGTTTGATTTGACCGGTGCGGGCTATGCGCTCTGCATTACAAATACTGGCGGCAGTCACGCGAATTTGAATCAGGATTATGCTTCTGTACCTGCTGAAATGAAGGATATTGCAAAAAATCTCGGAGTAAGCGTTTTACGTGAAACTGATGAGAAAACTTTGATTTGCG
>CALWTV010000289.1 GCA_944384555.1 uncultured Clostridia bacterium
TTGACTTGTGCGAAGTCACGTACACGTTTAAGCAGACGATTTGCGATACGGGGAGTTCCGCGAGAACGGGACGCAATTTCAAGCGCGCCGTCTTCGCTTATCTCAATATTTAATATACCTGCACTTCTTTTTACAATAGTCGCGAGTTCTTCGGGAGTATAAAGTTCAAGTCTTAATAAAATGCCGAATCTGTCTCTGAGCGGGGTTGTGAGCTGACCGGCACGTGTAGTAGCGCCGATAAGAGTAAATTTAGGCAATGGCAAATGAATACTGCGAGCCGCCGGACCTTTTCCGATTATGAAGTCAATTGAGAAATCTTCCATCGCCGGATAAAGTATTTCTTCTACATTTCGTGACAGACGGTGAATTTCATCTATAAATAGAACATCGCCTTCATTTAAATTAGTGAGCAGTGCGGCAAGGTCTCCCTGTTTTTCGATAGCGGGACCAGAAGTAACACGCAGATTTACGCCGAGCTCTGCGGCGATAATTGCGGAAAGCGTTGTTTTTCCAAGTCCGGGAGGTCCATAGAGAAGTACATGGTCAAGGGAATCCCCTCTCATTTTTACCGCATCAATATATACTTTTAATATTTCTTTGTTTTTTTCCTGCCCAATATATTCATCTAAACTGTGAGGTCGCAGAGAAGTTTCAGCGTCTCTGTCTTCATCTGAATATTCGGTTGAAACAATTCGGTTTTCATAATCAAATTCAAGCTCGTCCATTTCCATAAAATCAGCCTCCGTTTTATTGTTTTATTAATTTTGCAAGTGATTTTCTTATAATTACTTCAAGTTCATCGGAAGGGTCAATATCTTTTAATGCTGCCATAGCTTCAGCGCGTGTATATCCAAGCACAAGTAAAGCGTCCTGAGCCTCGGAAATTTTGCCCTTTGATTGTATCTGAACGGTTTCGATTTTAGATTTTCCCGATACACTGCTAGAATCAGAAAATTCCTTTGCCAGTTTGTCGCGCAGTTCGAGAACAATTCTTGCGGCAGTTTTTGCGCCTACTCCGGGAGCTTTGGCAAGAGCTTTTGAATCTTCGCTGATAACGGCGAGCGCAAATTTTTCCGGAGTCATTATTGAGAGAATACTCATCGCGGCTTTAGGACCTACACCTGATACTGATATCAACATTTTAAAAGATGAGTGTTCTTCAGATGAGTGAAATCCGTAAAGTTCGACTGCGTCCTCACGTACCGCAAGATGGGTAAACAGCTTTACTTTAGGGGGATTATCACGGTTTAATGGCGGAAGCTGTGAAAAGGTTGTTGAGCTTATAGTCAGTTTGTAGCCTACACCGCCGCAGTCAATAACCGCGGTATTCGGCTCAGCCAACACTAATTCTCCGTTAATATGATAAAACATAATTTAATTTTTATCGGTTTCGGAATTATTGTCCGAATCCGTTTTTATTTCTCCTGATAAATTTTCATTTTGGGTATTTTCTGAAAGTACCGATACAAAATCCGAAGTATTTATATCAGCCGGATATTTTTTGCGTATTAAATAATCGATAATACATACTAAGATAAATATAATAACACCAGTTATAGATATAACCATACCGTAATTGAAAGCTTTAGGCGAGTACTTCATTGAAAGTGTATGTTCGCCGGGTTCTGCGGAAAATCCGATTACCGCTTCGAGTATTTCGTCATATTCGATTTTTTCACCGTCAAGGGTAATTACCCAGCCTTCATCATATGGTATTGAGGTAAATATATAATTTTGATTTTCGGGAACAGTAATTGTTCCGTTAAAGTAATCCTCGGTGTATTCTTCTATTTGAAATCCTCCTTCCGATAGCCTGCTCATAGCATTTTTAAAAGTCTCATCGTCAAGAGTATAGAAGAAAGTATTTTCGCTTAAGATATAGAGGTCATCTTTTTCAAGCTTCATTGAGAGATTGATTTCTTCGCCTTTATTGTAATGTCCGAGATTAAGAATACGGAAAGTTTCGTTTGCGTAATAGGTATCAAAATCACTTCCGTTAAGGGTAAGCTCAACTTCACGAGGATATTCGCTCGGAAAATAACAGTATATAATACCGTCTTCCTCTGCTGTAAGTCTAAATGTCAGCTTTGAATTTTTTGTGGTTGAACTCGGCGTATATTTTTTATGGCCAGATGAATATGATTCTGATAAATTTTCAGTAACGGTATCCTGAAGCGGTATTGGCTTAAACAGATTTAATTTTTCTTTTTCTCCAAGCAAGTCAGCTACCATATAATTCATACGTTCAAACGGTGATGTGTACGAATCAAGCTGAGTTTCGGTAATATTGCTATTACATGCATATGCTATCGGCAGAACATATTCGTTTTCATATACGGTAAGGTCATCATTATAAGTTAATATTTCTTTATATACGTCAGAAACATCTTCATCTTTTTCGCTTATAACATATTTTATTCCGAGCAGGGAATCGAGTACAGGGGTACCTCCAAGATATTTTGCCCAGTGAGATTTTGATGAAAGGCCAAGCATATTCAAAAATTTTATAGTATCAGCGTTAAGCGTTGAGGTAGAATTTGAAAGACCGCGTATTCCAAGAGCGAGGTTATCGTTTGTCTTTCTGTGAATAGTTTTTTCCATACGATAGAATGAATCGTCATCTTTCTGTACGATATCTACAACCGGCTGAACTCTGTCCATAAAATTACGATATGAGTTTCTACTTGAGTATACTACGTCCTCATCAAGCGCGACTAAGTTCAAAAGTCCCGCTACGATAGATTCAGTGCATACAATTATTAGTATCATGGAGGAAGCAGTTTCTTTAAAATTGCCTTTTATCATATAATGCAGAATTATTATATAAATTCCTATAAATAAAAGGGAGGTCCATACAGCACGCAGGTCGGGAAGATTTTCAAGCTCCATTTTCTGCATGACAATAAGCAGAAGTGCGAGTACGGCACATATTCCGAGTATTGTGCGGTAATTATGCTTAGTTATTATTTCAAAAGCCTTATAAGCAAGCAAAATCATAATAAAGCATAGCATAAAACTGTATCGATAATTGAGCCAGTTAGGACGCTGAAAACCATGCCATATAATATCAATTGTGGTTCCGTTAAAGCTTAATACGAAAACCGCAATCAAAATTCCGGAAGCGATTTTTTCACGTGATTTTATATGAGAGGATATAAAGTACATCGGTAGCAGTATAATTGTGAGCATTCCGCAGTATATGAACGGAAGTCCCTCAGGACGTACAGTATCATAAGAACCAATGTAAACCTTTGAGAGCATGTCGATAAAATCGAATCGCTGTTTAAAACTAAAATCAGGGTCAGAGAATGTGGTTTTTCCGAATGTCAATGAATAATAAGCGGTCATTAAGATAACGGCGCATATCATCAGCATTATTACGGAGAAAAACGCTATTCTACCAAGTGATTTTATGAAGTGATTATTTTCGCGCAGGGGGTTGTTTTCGTTTTTATCGTGTGCGAAATAGAAATAGAAGAAATATATCGCTACATAAATACACATCATGTATCCGATATAGTAATTTGACAATACCGCAATTGAAAGAGCAATTACAAACAGTTTGAATTTTTTCTCACGGATAAGTTTTTCAATGCCGAGAGTGATGAGGGGTAGAAAAATCACATTGTCAATCCACATTGTATTGTTTTGCATGACTACATTATACGCAGTGAGTGCATATAAGACTGAAAAAATTATAGTAGATTTGGTATTACGCGGTCTTGTAGCGTCTATATAAATACCGAAAGTCAGTCCACACGCTCCGCATTTAAGCAAAAACATTAAAAGCAAAGCTTCCGTTATCATATCTTTCGGGAACAGTGCGACTATAAATGAAAACGGACTGGCAAGATAATATGCGAATATTCCCATAAATTCTCCGCCAAGAGCTCGTCCAAAGGAATAGAGAATACTTGCATCACCGTGCAGGATTTTACGGAGTTGTTCAAAAAAATATACATACTGACCGTTTAAATCGAGTACGAGTACGGAATTATCCCCAAAGGGATAAACTTCCATAGCGATATAAATAAACCACATTAAAAATGCGGGTAAAAAAAAGCACACAAGCAGGTATTTTTTGCTTTTCCAGAAATCATACAAATTCACGCAAAATTTATCGAATGCGGAATGTTTGTCAGATAAAACTCCCGATGATAAATCGGCTGTGAGTTTATTATTCAATTTAAATCACCGCCTTTTTCATCTTCGCTGTTAATTTCAGAACTCAAAATTTTCTTTATTGATTTTTCAAATTTCGGTCTGGGGATAACCATATCTCTGCCGCAACCCATACAGACAACACGGATTTCTGAACCTACCCTTATTACCTTAAATCTTTTATCACCACAGGGGTGAATTTTTTTCATTTCAATTATATCTCCTGGATTAATAATGGGGATTTTCATAAAAAATAACACCTCGATATAGAAAAATGCTAAAAACATCATATTTCTGCATTTTAATTATATCACATAATTTTTCTCATGTAAACACAAATTGTAAACTGCGTACTCTATTTTATTTAATAGAGGTAAATTTAAGCAAAAATATGTTGTATTAAAACTTGCGGAAATTTTCTTTTTTATTCTTTATTTTGATTTGTCTCTAAGTCAAAACGTCAATAATATACTGGACAAATTATACACAATATGATATAATATAGCATTATATAATTATAATGTGGTGAATGAATGAAAATACTTAATTTATATGACGGTGGCTGGGCGGCAAACTGTTACATTTTAATAGATGAACCATCCGGAGAATGTGCCATTATAGACCCATCTGTCGATATATCAAGAATTGAAACTAAAATAAAAGAGCTTAATTTAAGTGTAAAATATATTCTTTTAACGCACGGTCATTTTGACCATATGCTTACACTTGAAGAAGTGCGGAATTTAACAAAAGCTCCTGTATGTATACACAAATCGGACGCTCCGGCGCTTACAAATCCCGATATAAGTTATTTTAGGCATTTTGCAGGTACTGACACGGTTTTTGAAAATGCTGAAATACTACTTTCAGATAATGATGATATAACCTTAGGCAAATCTCATATAAAAGTAATGCATACTCCGGGGCATACATTCGGTTCCGTGACATATATCATTGACGATATAATGATAACAGGCGACACGCTTTTTGCGGGAGATATAGGCAGATATGATTTATACGGCGGGGATTATCTTGAACTTAGAAAATCACTTGCGAAAATCGCTTCACTTGAAGGGGATTACAGAATATTTCCCGGACACGGTAATTCTTCAAGACTGTCAAAAGAAAAAAAAGAAAATATTTATTTAAAACAGTCAGATATTTGATGTTTTCGTCAATTTTATAAAACAGAAAATAATAAAAATCAGGAGATACAAGAGTATATGGATTATAATTATCTTGCGGATTTGCTATATCCGAATATAACAACGATGCCGGAGGATATGGAGGCGCGTTATCCGAAGCGTGACCTTCCGGAGGGAGCAAAGGTTACAAGAATTGCTCCGTCACCTACCGGATTTATGCATTTGGGAAATCTTTTCGGAGCGATTACGGACGAAAGACTTGCACATCAGAGCGGCGGAGTATTCATATTGAGAATAGAGGATACTGACGCAAAACGTGAGGTTGAGGGCGGAGTAGAAACAATAATTAACGTATTTTCACGGTTCGGCCTTTCATTTGACGAGGGCGCACTGATTGACGGAGAGTTTGGAAATTACGGACCGTACAGACAGAGAGAACGTGCGGAAATTTATCAGACATATGCAAAACAGCTTATACGAGAGGGAAAGGCATACCCTTGTTTCTGCACTGAAGAAGAGCTTGCGGCGATTCACGCAGAGCAGGAAGCGTGCAAGGCGGATTACGGATATTACGGAAAATGGGCGGTATGGCGCGATGCTCCTATCGAAAAGATTGAGGAACAGCTTAAAAATAATGTTCCGTTTGTTTTGCGTTTCCGTTCAGAAGGAAGTATTGAAAATAAATTTAAATTTACCGACCTTGTTAAAGGTGACGTCGAGATTACGGAAAACGACAAGGACCACATACTTCTTAAAAGTGATGGTATACCGACTTACCATTTCGCACATGCGGTTGACGACCACCTTATGAGAACTACGCATGTAGTGCGCGGTGAAGAATGGCTTGCGACACTGCCGTTCCATCTTCAGTTATTTAAGGCGTTGGGATTTAAGATTCCGAAATACTGTCATACGGCGCAGCTTATGAAAATCGATAACGGAAACAAACGCAAACTCTCAAAACGCAAAGACCCCGAACTCGCGCTTGATTTTTATCATGCAGGTGGTTATCCCGTTCCGTGTGTAATTGAATATCTTATGACTTTGCTCAATTCTAACTTTGAGGAATGGCGTATAGCAAACCCGAATAGCGATATCAAAGATTTTAAATTCTCCACAAATAAGATGTCGGTGTCCGGCTGTCTGTTTGACCTTGACAAGCTGACTGACGTAAGTAAAAATACAATTTCACGCATGACGGCAGAAGAAGTATACGATTATGTTTACAAATGGGCAAGCGAGTATGATAAAGATTTTGCAGATACGCTTTCTTCTGATAAAGATTATGCGATTAAAATCCTTTCAATTGGACGTGGAGGAAATAAACCTCGAAAGGATATTGCCGTTTGGAGCGATGTAAAGCCTTATATGAGCTTGTTCTATGATAAATATTTTGAAGTTATCGATGAATATCCGGATAATTTTGATAAAGCGGATATAAAAAATACGATAAATGAATATATCGAAGTATATGACCAAAATGACAGTCAGGACGAGTGGTTTAATAAGATAAAAGCGATTGCTGAAAAGCTGGGATTTGCACCGGAAACTAAGCTTTATAAGAAAAATCCCGAACAATATAAAGGTCATGTAGGCGACATATCAATGTTTTTAAGAATTGCGGTAACTGGAAAAATGAATTCTCCCGATATGTTTGCAGTTATGCAGATTCTCGGAAAAGATAAGGTTATTCAAAGACTTAAGGCAATGGCAGACAAAATTTAAATTATCATAAAAATAAATTTTCAGAGGACGTTTATTATGGAAGAAATGAGTTCCAATTTTATTCATGATATAATTGATGCCGATTTGGCAGAAGGTAGGGTAAGTGAAATTCATACACGTTTTCCTCCGGAACCTAACGGATATCTTCATATAGGCAGTGCAAAGGCGATTTGGATAAATTCAGGCACAGCTAAAAAATACGGCGGAAAATTCAATCTCAGATACGATGATACAAACCCCGCAAAAGAAGACAACGAATATGTTGAAAGCATATATAATGATTTGTGCTGGCTTGGAGCTGAACCGACAGGCGGCGTGTTCTATGGCTCGGATTATTTTGATAAATGCTATGAATTCGCAGTAAAGCTGATAAAAGATGGAAAAGCATATGTATGCGACCTTACCCCAGAGGAAATGCGCGAATACCGCGGAACATTAACCGAACCGGGTAAAAATAGCCCGTACCGCGACCGCACACCGGAAGAAAATTTAGATTTGTTCGAGCGTATGAAAAACGGCGAATTCGCAGATGGAACACATACTCTGCGCGCAAAAATAGATATGGCATCGCCTAATATTAATATGCGTGACCCGGCGATTTACCGCATAGTTCATACAAGTCATCATCGTCAGGGCGATAAATGGTGCATATATCCGCTTTATGACTATGCTCACCCGATTCAGGACGCACTTGAAGGAATAACTCATTCACTTTGTTCAATCGAATTTGAAAATCACCGCCCGCTCTATGACTGGGTTGTTGAAAATATAGGTTTTGAGAAAAAGCCGCATCAGTATGAATTCGCGCGCCTTAATGTGACATATACCGTCATGAGCAAGCGTTATCTGCGTTATCTCGTTGAAAATTCGCTTGTAGACGGTTGGGACGACCCGAGAATGCCTACATTGTGCGGACTTCGCAGACGCGGATATACACCGTCATCGATTTTTGATTTCGTGTCACGTGCCGGTGTCGCAAAAGCAAACAGCCTTGTGGATATTGAACTGCTTGAACACTGCATAAGAGAGGAACTTAATGAATCCGCTGAACGCAGAATAGTTGTGCTTGACCCGATTAAAGTAGTTATAACAAATTATCCCGAAGATAAAGAAGAATTTTTTGAGCTTCCGAATAATCCCGCAAAAGCAGATTCCGGAACTCGAAAAGTGGCATTCACACGCGAATTGTATATAGAACGTGAAGATTTCGCGGAAGTTCCACCTCCTAAATTCTTCAGACTGAAGCCGGGTGGAGAAGTCCGTCTTATGGGAGCGTATATTGTAAAATTTGAAGATATTATCAAAGATGAAAACGGAAATATTGTTGAGATACATTGTACCGCTGACCTCGAGACAAAGAGCGGAAATCCTGCTGACGGGCGCAAAATCAAGGGAACAATTCATTGGGTAAGTAAAAAATACTCACATGATATTGACGTAATGCTTTATGATAAACTTTTCACAATAGAAGATGTTTCCGCTATTCCTGAAGATAAGACTTATAACGATTATTTGAATAAAGACTCAGTTAAAAAGCTCACAGGCTGCAAAGCGGAAGCCGGCCTTACTGATGAGGCTGATATTCGTTATCAATTTGTAAGAAATGGTTACTTTATTAAAGATTCAAAATATACAAATACCTTTAATAGAATTATAAAGCTTAAAGACAGCTATAAAGCAAAATAATATACGAAAAGAGTGATTTTATAATGTCTGAGTATAAAATAAACACAAAATGCATACAGAGCGGATATTCCCCAAAAAACGGGGAACCGCGTGTGTTACCGATTTATCAAAGCACCACATACAAATACGAATCAAGCGAGCAGATGGGAAAGCTTTTCGACCTTGAAGATGAGGGATATTTTTATTCCCGTCTCCAGAACCCCACAAATGACTGCGTAGCAGCAAAAATAGCCGACCTTGAAGGCGGAGTTGCCGCAATGCTGACATCATCAGGACAAGCCGCTTCATTTTATTCATTATTCAATATATGCGGTGCAGGAGACCATATAGTCGCGTCGGCGGCGATATACGGC
>CALWTV010000290.1 GCA_944384555.1 uncultured Clostridia bacterium
ACATATCCGATAAAGGATTTATCATTTTTTGAAGTGTTTATCTCGGCAACATACGGCAAAGCTTTGATTTTTTCAACATCTGATTCACTTAATTTCGGAAAACGAAGATGATAGTCTTTCTCCATTATTCTAATTTCCGCGCGGTATACCCCATACTGAATCATCATCATATTAACGGTTATAAGCAATCCTGATACGCATACCAAAAAGCAAATAATAAACGGCAGAGGACGTCGTTTTATTTCAAATAAAGCATACATAAATCTCCCATGGTAAATTTTTTTCATATTTTTAACCTGCCTTACTATTATTAAAAATGCACTTGTATAGTAATATATTATTACAATTTAATTGTAATAATATTAGGTTAATTTGTCAATATTTTTTAATAATCCAAAACTTAATTATTGTATATGCAATAATTTTTAATAAGTAAATAAATCATATAATATCAATAATTAAAAACACTTGTACAGATAAAAATATGCCATAACATTGACAAAAGCCCGAGTCGGTGATAAAATTATAAATGTACATAAGAAATATAATAAATTACAGAAGGTGAATTTCATGCTGTATATCATTGACAGCGCAAATGTTGAAGAAATCCGTAAATGTGTGGAGTTCTATCCCGTTGACGGAGTTACAACCAATCCAACAATAATCTCACGTGAAAAAAGCGATTTCCCTTCACTTATCAAGGAAATCCGTTCCATTATCGGACCTGATATGATGTTCCATATTCAGACTACTGCGTCAGATGCTGAATCTATTATCGAAGAAGCAATTGCGTTAAAAAGAACCGTAGGCGGAAATTTCTATATTAAAATTCCAATTTCTCCCGAAGGTCTGAAAGCGACTATGGAACTTAAAAAAATGGGAATTAAAGTTACCATGACCGCAATCTTTACTCAGCAGCAGGCGCTTATTGCGGCAAAAGCTGGAGCTGATTTTGTTGCGCCTTATATAAACCGCCTTGACAATATCGTGTCTGACGGAGTTCATGTAGTTGAGGAAATTGTAAATATGTTCAATCTCTATGATATAAAATGTCAGGTGCTTGCGGCAAGCTTCAAAAACGTTGAGCAGGTTCATAAAGTCGCAATGGTTGGCTCTCATGCAGTTACAATTAATCCGGATCTCTTTGATAAACTGGTATATCACCCGCTTACCCTTTATGCAGTTGATGATTTTGCTACGGACTGGGAAAATGTTTATGTTGATAATTCCGTGCTTGACTTGCTTAAAGGAGAGGCAAACGGAAATAAAGGCATTAAAGCTGAATCGATGAAATCGCTGAAACCTCTCACCCTCAAGGATTCTGAGGAAAATTCAGCCGAAAAAAAATAAAAAATTTTTAATTTTCGGGGTTTTGATTTATGAACCAGATATTTTCTGTTAAAGTTACGGCTGACCGCATAGAAACTAATTCTGAAGGAACAAAAATTGCGGTGCTTGAATGTTCCGATGATGTTATGGTAAATGTGAAATGCGATGACATCCCAATTGAAATAAATGAAAGTGGAATTTATTTATTTCAAGTAAGCTGTGAAGATGTGTATAACGCCGATTCCGAACGCCTAAAATCCGGAATTATTGTTGAAGCGTCAAGACTCGAAACAGAAGAAAATATTATTAAACGCGAAAATAAATCAAGGCTTTCCGCTTTGTTTAATCGTTCCGATAAGAATAAATAACAATCGGAATTTGTTAATTCAATTTTTTATTTGTTTTCGGCAGTGCTAAAAATTAAAATAACAGTAAAGGAATTTTATCGCTATGAAAACTAAAGCAGTAAGATTATACGGCGAGATGGACCTGCGTCTCGAAGAATTTGAATTGCCCGAAATCGCTGATGATGAGATTTTAGCTCACGTTATTTCAGACAGTATCTGTATGTCATCATATAAAGCGGCAAAACAGGGCAAAAATCACAAACGCGTTCCCGATAATGTAAGCGAAAATCCCGTTATAATAGGTCACGAATTTTGCGGTGAGTTAGTTAAAGTCGGAAGCAAATGGAAAGATAAATATAAAGAGGGCGACAGATTCGTAATTCAGCCCGCGATAAATTATAAAGGAAGCCTTGCCGCTCCCGGTTATTCATACAAATACATAGGCGGCGCGGCAACTTATGTAATTATTCCTCAGGAATTTATGGAGATGGACTGCCTTCTTCCTTATAAAGGCGACGCTTTCTTCCTTGGAAGCCTTGCTGAACCGATGAGCTGTATTGTCGGCGGTTTCCACGCAAATTATCACACCACAGCCGGCGTATATGAGCATATGATGGGCTGCCGCAAAAATTCCAAAATGGCGATACTTGCCGGTGCAGGCCCTATGGGAATGGGAGCAATCGATTACGCAATAAATGGCGGAAATCCTCCATCTTTATTGGTTGTTACCGATATCGATGATGCAAGACTTTCACGCGCGTCATCATTATTGACCGTTGAAGCGGCAAAAGCAAATGGTGTTGATTTGCGTTATATTAACACAAACCGAATTTCAGATTATACTTCTGAATATACTGACGCAGTTGAATATTTGAAATCTCTTGCCGGCGGTGATGGATTTGACGATGTTTTTGTATACGCTCCGGTAAAACCGGTTGTTGAAATGGGTGACGCTCTCCTTGGACGTGACGGTTGCCTTAACTTCTTTGCCGGTCCTACAAAAACAGATTTTTCCGCAATGTTTAATTTCTATAACGTTCACTATGCGTCAACTCACATAGTTGGCACAAGCGGCGGTAATACTGATGATATGAAAGAATCAATTTCTCTTATGGAATCAGGAAAAATTAATCCCTCTTCAATGATAACTCATATAGGCGGACTTGACAGCGCAATTGAAACTACTCTTCATCTGCCGGAAATTCCCGGAGCTAAAAAGCTTATTTATACTGGAATCTCATTCCCGCTTACCGCAATTTCAGACCTTGAACAGCTCGCAAATCAGGAAGGGGAACTTTCCGATATTTATAAAAATCTTGCAGAATTAGTTAAAAAGACTGATGGACTTTGGAATGTTGAAGCTGAGAAATATCTGCTTTCTCATGCTAAGGCAATATAATATATTGATGTATAAAAAATTAACATGTGAGGTGCGCCGCAAATGACGGACGGAAAAAATAATCCTGCAAAAAATAATTCAAAAAGAAAACTTAACGCGCTTGATATTTTTATAATTCTGATTGTAATATTGATTGCGGCAGGCGTTTTTCTTCGTATCTATGTTGTCAAAAACGGCGCACTGCCGGGACAAACTGCAAAACTCGAAAAATATGCCGTTTCATTTTTGGTGAAAAATATAAGGGGTTCTTCCGCTGACTGCTTTATTGAAGGTGAGGAACTTTATCTTGATACTACCGGTGCGCTTTTTGGAACGTTGACTGATAATATTGCGATAACACCTGCCGAAACCTTTATTGAAAATGCGTACGGTGAATATATTCTGACGTATTCCGTTGAAGACGGAGATGACGGAAGAATTGATGTGAGAACAGTAGCGTTGGTTGACGGATATATGTCCGATGAGGGATTTCTGCTTGGTGGAACTACCTATATCGCACCAAATAAACAAATGATACTCAAAAGTAAAAACATTGTGGTTAATGTTACTATAACAGATATTACAAAAGTTTCATAGAATTATATATCTATGAAAAACTTCTCTTGAATTAATGAAAATATTAAATTAACCTATTGATTTTAGCGGAACAATTTGATATAATATATTTAATTAAAAATTAATTTTTTAAACTTTTGACCGAAATTTACCGCAGAAATTCGGATTCAATTATTTTTGTATCTGTATTTATAATTTTTGAATCCGAAAAATCTATTTTTTGGTATTGCAATATTATTAAAAATTTTTCTCGGTTTCAAAAATAACGTTAAACATAAAAGACAGGAGCGGTGGGCATGATATCAAGAGATGTTACAATTAAAAATAGTGTGGGGTTGCACGCAAGACCGGCTACTTTTTTTATTCAGAAAGCTAATTCATATAAGAGCTCAATTTGGGTTGAGCGTGAGGACCGCAGAGTAAATGCAAAAAGCTTGCTCGGTGTGCTTTCTCTGGGAATCGTTAAAGGAATGACAATTACCCTTATTGCAGATGGCTCAGACGAAAAGGAAGCACTTGAAGGACTTGCTGTGCTTATTGACCAGGGATTTACTGAATAATTCATTTGGTTCAATTTTTAAAAGCTTCTTAAATTAGAGGCTTTGTGTGGTGTGCTTATTTTTATAAGCTATACACTGTAACAGTTTTTCTATATGCGGTTATTTTAATTCGGGTTTTATTATAATTTGTTTTAAGAAGCGAACGGTATTCGAGTCCGTATTATGGGCGCGTATACATTCGCTTTCATTTATTTTTAAGGTAAAGATAATCGGAGGTGTGGGTATTTGAATTTGCCAAAAGAAGATAGAATTGACAGGCTGAGAAGAAAAGCGCAGGCTTTGCCAAGACGTCCCGGCGTATATATTATGAAAGATAAAAAACAAAAAATCATATACGTTGGAAAATCGCGCGCACTGCGTGACAGAGTAAGCCAGTATTTTCACCTTCCGCCGGACGCTGTTGGAAAAACCGCGCGCATGGTTTCGCTTGTAGATGATTTTGACTTTATTTTATGCGATACTGAAATAGAAGCTCTCACTCTCGAAAACAGCCTTATAAAACAACACTCGCCTAAGTATAATATAAAATTAAAGGACGCGAAATCATATCCGTATATTAAAGTTACAATGCAGGAAGAATTTCCGAGAATAGGCATTGTACGCAAAAGATTGTCTGACGGTGCAAAGTATTTCGGTCCGTATACCAGCGCTAAAACCGTGTATGATGTAATAAAAACTCTTGAACGCTCTCTTAAAATTCCGACATGCAAGCGTGTCTTTCCGCGTGATATCGGAAAAGAACGCCCATGTATATATAAACAGCTTTCAAGGTGCGTTGCGCCATGCGCCGGAGATATTTCAAGTGAACAGTATAAAGAGATAATGAAAGCGGCAGTTTCAATTTTGAGAGGCAATACAAAGGAAGCAATTGATTTTCTTGAGGATAAAATGCTTTCTGCTGCTGAAGACGAACGCTTTGAGGAGGCGGCAAGATGTCGCGACAGTATTCAGGCTCTGAAAAAATTGGGAGAGGGACAAAAGGTTGTAGGTTCGCCTGATGCGGAATTTGATATAATCGCGTTATATTCCGATAAAGTTTATGCTTGCGCGTCGGTGTTTTATATAAGAAGCGGAGTCATATATGATAGTGAATTCTTTATTTTCGGGGCAGATGAAATTTTAACGGAATCAGAGGAAACTATTGAAAAAATGAATAAATATGCAGAATCTGATGATTCTGAAATGTCTGAATCTGGTGAAAAAAATGAGCCTCAGTCAGAGGGAGCAATTTCGATATCGTCATTTATCGCCGAACTTTATATGAAGCGTGAATATGTGCCTCATGAAATTCTGCTCTCATTTGAAATGGAGAATGAAGAACGTGAAGCGTTATCGGAATATCTTAAAAATCAATGTGGTCATCGTGTATATATACGTACTCCGGAACGTGGAGATATGAAAAAGCTCTGCGCAATGGTATATGACAATGCAAAACAAAACGTTAAAAATCACCGTGTTCATATGGAAAATGACAGCCGAGTGCTTGTAAGGCTTGCGTCAATGCTTGCGCTTGAAACTGTACCGGAAAGAATAGAATGCTATGATATATCGAATTTAGGCTCGGAGCATATCACTGCCGGAATGATAGTTGCGGTAAACGGCAAACTGAAAAAAAGCGATTACCGTGTGTTTAAAATGAAATTTCAGGACAAACCAGATGATTATGCCTCAATGTCAGAAGCAATAATGCGCAGATTCGGGCATATTGATGATGAGTCAGGTTCATTTTCGGAAATGCCGGATTTGATATTGCTTGACGGCGGAAAAGGTCATGTTTCCGTTATAAAAAATCTGCTCTCTGAAATGGGAATAGATGTTCCTGTATTTGGTATGGTAAAAGATGAGCACCACAAAACACGTTCGCTTACTTCAGATGAGGAGGAAATTTCAATTGCCCGTGAAAAAGATGTTTTTGCTCTTATTTATAAACTTCAGGAAGAAGTTCACCGTTTTACAATTTCAAAAATGGAGGGTGCAAAACGCAAAACAATGCGTGTTTCCTCACTTGAAAAAATCAAGGGAATAGGTTCGGTAAAAGCTAAGATTTTGATGGATCATTTCGGAACTGTGACAAAAATAAAATCGGCAAGCAGGGCGGAAATCGCAAACGTAAAAGGAATAAGCGAATCTGACGCTGATGCGGTATTTGAGTGGTTTGACCGAGAAAGAGATAAGGAAAACCGCATAAATATGCAATAATATTGAATTATAAAATCAGATGTATTGATAAAAATTTAAGAAGAGGTATTTTTTATGAGAATAATAACAGGAAGCGCGCGCGGGACAAAGCTCGCCACACTTGAGGGCTTAGCAACACGCCCCACATCGGAACGTGTCAAGGAATCGCTGTTTTCCATGCTCCAATTTGATATTGAGGGTAGAAATGTGTTGGATTTATTTGCCGGTTCAGGACAGCTTGGGCTTGAGGCATTGAGCCTCGGCGCAAATAAAGCGGTATTTATTGATTTATCACGTGAAGCAGTTGATATAATCATCGCAAATGCAAAAAAAACTCATCTGTATGAAAAATGCAGAGTTTCGGTATCTGATTACTCGGCTTTTTTAAAGGGAGTCAATTTGAGGGACGCAAAGGAAAAGTTCCACATTATATTTGTTGACCCACCTTATGCGATGAATATTACCGGAGATGTGCTTGATAAAATTAAAAATGCAGATATATGCTCAGATAAATGTATAATTGCGGTAGAATCCGATAATCCGGATATTTTCGGCGATAAAACCGAGTGTCAAGATTATTATAAAATCATAAAGCAATCGAAATACGGACGAATATATATAACTCTGCTTATTGTGGAGCTTCAATCATCAAGTGAAACCGAAGGGGAATAATATCTGCATTTTTGGAGGATTGTTATGGAAAAAGGTAAAAAAGTGTTGATTCCCGGCAGTTTTGACCCGATTACAATCGGACATTATGATGTTATACGCAGAGCCGCAGAAATTTTTCCCGAGGTATACGTAACAGTATTTATAAATGGCGAGAAAGCAATTTCAAAATCAGGGCTTTTTACACCTGAACAGCGTCTTGAAATGATACGCCTGTCTGTTTCTGAAATACCTAATGTTCATGCGGAAATGTGTAATTACCTTATGGCGGATTACATGCATGAAAAAGGAATATACCTGATAGCCAAAGGAGTTCGGGGCGTTCTTGACTTTGATTATGAAACCTCCCTTTACTCGATTATGCGTTCGTTCGATAATGATTTTGACACGATTTTTATTCCGTCAGATCCCGTTTATGCACACGTAAGCTCTACTTATGTACGTGAGCTTATAAAATATAACTGGGATTTGTCCGCAGCTGTTCCGGCAGGCGCCCTTGATTTTATGAAATCGATAATTGAACAGAAAAAATAGTTATCATAAAAATTAATCGATATGCAAAAATAAAGGCAATATCGGAAAATATAAAAATCGAATCGTTTTTTGTGCATTTTATAGAAAATTTTCGATTATTTTTATAAAAAATATTCAAATCACTATTGAAAAAAAAGCGGTATTAGTATATAATTGTATGTATATAAAATAAGCTTTTAAATATGGAATTGTTCAAAGGAAAATCTTAAATATGGAATTTTCGCATATCTCTGTAATGCTGCGCGAATGTATCGATGCACTTAATATAAAACCTGATGGAATTTACGTTGACGGTACAGCTGGCGGCGGCGGTCATTCCTTTGAAATCGCTCGGCGGCTAAAAAATGGCCGTCTTATCTGTATTGACCGTGACAGTGACGCAATTAAAGCCTGCTCTGATAGATTGTCGGTATTTGGTGATAGGGTAACTATTGTAAAAAATAATTTCCGCAATCTTGGCAGTGTACTTGACTCACTTAATATAGAAAAAATTGATGGGGTATTGCTTGATTTAGGT
>CALWTV010000291.1 GCA_944384555.1 uncultured Clostridia bacterium
CTTTTACAGCTTGCTTATCGGCGCGTCTGATATGGGAACCGGCTGTGATACTATACTTGCACAAATGGCGGCGGACTGCATGGACTGCGATATAAACAACATAGTAGTATACGGAGTTGATACCGACACATCACCATATGATTGCGGTTCATATGCTTCAAGTACAACATATGTAACCGGAATGGCAGTTGTAAAAACATGTGAAGTTCTGCGGCGCAAAATCACTGCGGCAGGTGCAAAAATTCTCGGCATAAACGAGGATAACGCTGAATTTGACGGGGCATATGTATATTCTCAGGGCGATGAACAGCTGCGTGTATCGCTAAAGGATATTGCAAATTCATCTATGTGTGCAAACAATGACGCGCTTTCCGCAACAGAAGCGCACAGCTCACCGGTATCACCTCCTCCATTTATGGCAGGAGCGGCAGAAGTTGAGGTAGATACATTAACCGGTCACGTAACGCTTGTTGACTATGCGTCTGTGGTTGACTGCGGAACCGTAATAAATACAAATCTTGCGCGTATTCAGGCAGAAGGCGGAATTGTTCAGGGAATCGGCATGGCATTATACGAAGATATTCAATATTCCGATGACGGGCGCATGAGAAATAATTCATTTTTGCAGTACAAACTTCCGTCAAGATTGGATATATGCGATATAAAAGTAGAATTCGCTCCTAGTTATGAAAAAAGCGGACCTTTCGGTGCGAAATCAATCGGCGAAGTTGTCATTAACACCCCTGCTCCTGCTATTGCCGAGGCAGTATACAATGCGGTAGGAGTAAGGATAACTGAACTTCCGATAAAATCCGAAACCATACTGAACGCTTTAAAACACAAAAAATGAAAATTGCGGTTATAATACTTGCGGCGGGAAAATCTGTGCGTTTCGGAAGCAATAAGCTGCTGTTTCAAATCAACGGCAAACCGATGTTTCAAACCACACTTGAAAGGTATATCAATTTAAAAGCAGAATACGATATTTATTTTGTGACATCACATGAGCAAATCGCCGCTGAAGTTGAGAAAAAATACAAAAATGTAAATATCGTAATAAATAAAAATCCCGAATACGGCATTTCATATTCAATCAAACTCGGACTCGAACACGCTCAAAATTATGAATTTTATCTGTTTTCAGTATGTGACCAACCGTATATGAAATTTGAAACAGTTGACTCATTTATATCTGAATTTTTAAAAAGCGGTTTCGGAATAGGTAGCGTATCATACGAAAACGAGCTTTACAATCCGGTTATATTCAATAAAAAATATGTTCCCGAACTTATCAATCTATCGGGAGACCGCGGCGGAAAAAAAGTAGCATTATCTCACGCAGACGATATTTTTCGATACAATATTTCAGATAAAAAAGAACTTATGGATATTGACTATCCGCAAGATAAATAAAAAATTAAGGGAAACCGCTCAAAATGGTTTCCCCTGTTTTTTCATATTTGGATCAAAATTAGTCTTTTGTTGTAAATCCGGCTTTATCGGCATTTGCGGCATTTTTCTGTGATTCTTCCTTATTGTCGAGCATTTCATCTATTGTCTTTTCATGAAGACGTGCCGCACCCTTGTAATTTTCTTTTACGGGAATAAATGTGCCGTCTGCCTTTGCCTTTGCGATACGCTCTTTTGCAAGTTTGATTTCGTCAGCATACTGAGGCAGCCATTTTTCGCCAGCAATCAACATTTCGTCTACCATCTGATAAATTTCGGGAGGATTGCATACTGCTCCGGTAAGCGGATCCATAAGCATTGCCTGTCTTAACAATTTTATGTCCGCATGAACTGCCGCTTCAACTGAGAGTCTCTGAACCCATATAGACTGTGAGCATACAGCCGCACATCCGAGAGGCAAATCGCCTACTTTAGGAATATTTACACCGTTTGCGTCTACGTATCCGGGAACTTCAACAACACATTCATCAGGGAGGTTTGTGATACAACCATTATTCATAACATTGAAGTGACCGCGGTAGCATCTGCCGGTTTCAAGTCCCTCGATTATGTAACTGCCGTGTTCCTGTGAACGATGTTCCGGCTTATATTCTCTTGCGGGAGCTGCAAGCCAGTTCGGGAAATCGGTTTCAAACCAGTTGCGTCCCTCACGGCATACACGCAGATATCCGCCGGTTTCTCCGTTTATCCAGCAGTCAAGCGAAATCCATTTGTTTATTTCTTCGGGGCGTTTGCGGTACCATGATACATATTCAGACAAGTGACCGTTTGACTCGGTTGAATAATATCCGAAATTGCGCAGCATGTCAATTCTTACTTTTTCAGTTTTTGAGAGGTTTTCATTGTTTTCATACGCTTCAAGCAGTTTCGGTATCATATCTTCGCCGTTGTGCTTTACTGATATATACCATGTCTGGTGGTTAATACCTGCACAGATAATATCAATATCCTTCTGTTCAAAGCCAAGAGCATTCGCATTTTGAGCATGACCACCCTGAACACCATGGCAAAGACCGATTGTATTTACTTTTCCGTATTTGTTAGCCGCCCATGTCATCATCGCGTTCGGATTTGCGTAGTTTAACATAATCGCGTTCGGTTCGGATACTTCACGAATATCACGGCAGAAATCAAGAATAGCCGCAATTCCGCGCTGACCGTACATTATTCCTCCGGCGCAGAGTGTATCGCCAACGCACTGATCAATACCGTAGCGGAGAGGAATTTCAATATCGGTTTCAAAAGCTTCAAGCATACCAATTCTGGGGCAGTTGATTATATATCTCGCTCCAGTAACAGCTTCACGGCGGTTAAGAGTGGAATGTATTTTTATATTAACACCATTTTCGTCAAGGTCACGCTGGCATAACTGAGTTACCATGTCGAGATTGTGCTGATTTATATCCGTGAAAGCTACCTCGATATCACGGAATTCGGGAACAGTCATCAAGTCGGAAAAAAGGGTACGTGTAAATCCTACACTGCCCGCTCCGATTACGGCAAGTTTAAAAGACATAGCTAAAGCCTCCTAAAAATAAAATTTATTTAGTTAATTGTGCACCTTATCTATTTCAGAAATAAATATGTTAATTTAATTATACAATTTATCTTTTAAAAGTACATTGACAAATCACACTTAAATATGGTATTATCAAACCATACAGATTTTTTATGAGGAGGCGGACGGCATTTTACAAAAAAGATTTTTTAACGATATTCCGTTCGATTTCTCAAAAAATGGGATATATATATACGAACTCGGATATGAAGAAACATATGCTGGGAAAAACGACGGTCCATATGTCCGTGAAATATATCTTCTTCACTATATTATCAGTGGAAAAGGAACGTTTAACGGTATAAAACTTCACTCCGGACAGGGATTTTTAATCTGTCCAGGCAGGGTTGTTCATTATTATCCTGACGATGATGACCCATGGGTATACTACTGGCTTACATTTACGGGAAGTCAAGCTGCGGAGATGATGAATAAATGCGGACTTGACTTTGGAGAGTGTGTTTTTGATTATTCATGGCAAAATGATATCATACCATTTTTATCAAACGCATTTAAAATTAATGAAGATATTGTAGACCGCAGAATTTATCTTGACGGAATTTATAATATGCTGATATCATATCACATGAAAACACGCGAAACTGTGGTTGAGAAAGATGCGCAGAAACGCCATGTAAGCCGCGCTATGGAATTTATCCACCACAATTATTATAAATCAGTCAAAATTTCGGATATTGCCGACAACCTATATATAGACAGGCAGTATCTATGTAATATTTTTAGAAAATATGCAGGAATTTCCCCTAAGGAATATCTCATGCAGTACAGAATAAACCGCTCACAGGAATTATTAAAAAACCCTGCACTGTCAATCTCTGAAATATCACGCTCGGTAGGGTATGACGATATGTTCCAGTTTTCGAGAATATTTAAAAAACGCTGTGGAATAAGTCCGACAGACTACCGTAAATCAATTCTTTAAATTATATTTCAAAAATTTCGATAAATAAAAAATTAAACAGGGAGCGCAGAATTAATATTTATATTTCTGCAAAAAAAATCAATGAAAATAGTAGTACTTGATGGCTTCGCGGTAAATCCCGGAGATATGAGCTGGGATTTCTTATCAAAATACGGCGATGTCGAAGTTTATGATAAAACCCCCGATTCCGAATGTGCCGAAAAATGTAAAGGCGCAGACGCGGTATTTACAAACCGTGCAAAAATCACGGAAGATTTGCTTTGCCAATGCCCCACAATAAAATATATATCCGCTCTTGGAACTGGATATGATATGATTGATATCAACGCTTGTCGAAAACATGGTGTTGTTGTATGCAATGTTCCGGCTTATTCATCTGATTCCGTTGCTCAGCTAGCGTTTACCATGATTTTAAATCTTACAACTGATGTAAACGGCCTTCGTAAAATAGTTGAAGATGGCAAATGGACCGGCATTCCCGGATTCAAATACCAAACCATAAAATATACTGAACTTGCTTCAATGACACTCGGTTTAATCGGTTGTGGAGGTATTGGACACAGAGTTGCTGAAATGGCGAAAGCATTTAAAATGAACGTTGCCGCTTCTACCAAAACCAAAACAAGCGGTTCAGACGGAATAGTAGAATTTATGCCGCTTAATGAAATGCTTAAAATTAGCGACATTGTATCGGTTCACTGCCCATTAAATGATGAGACACGCGGCATGATTGACCGTGAATTTATCTCAAAAATGAAAGACGGCGCAATTTTAATAAATACCGCAAGAGGCGCGATTTTAAATGAAGCTGATGTGGCTGACGCGCTTAATTGCGGAAAACTTGCGGCGGCAGGGCTTGACGTACTTGCGGTTGAACCTCCGGCAGCAGAAAATCCATTGCTCAGCGCTAAAAATTGCTTGATAACACCACATATCGCATGGACTACACACGCAGCACGCTTAAGACTTCTCGATATACTCGATTTAAATCTCAAAAGCTTTATCGAAACTGGTAAGGGAGTAAATCAAATCGTATAATATAATTGATATAATAACAATTTACATTTTGCAAAATCCCCTTAGTGTCATGTATAATAAATCATAAAAGACAAAAGAAATCTGTACTATGACAAGACAGTATGAATTTAATATCACTTAATGGGATAGAATCAGGCTCTATTTTGTGAATATCCCGAACAAAACAGGGCGTTCCCAGTAGGAGAATAGAAAGGGGAGTTATTGATATAATGGAAAATAAAATTAACAAAGAAAAAATTGTCCGAAGAACTGTAATGAAAGAATTACCTCATTTTTGGATATATTTGATTTTGTCTGTAATCATTTGTCTTTTAATTCAAATTATAGGCTTAATACCAACTATCTTAATGCAACAAATTATCGACCAATTTATTCCAAACAAGAATTTAAGAGCAATCACGATATCCATTTTGCTGTTTTGCGCTATACCTTTAGTCGCAACCATATTATCTGCAATTTATCGCTATAAATTGACAATTATTTGCCGTAAAATGGGTTTGAAGCTTGCGATAAAAGGATTCGAAAATCTTACATATCAATCAGTTGCTTATTTCGATAAAGAAAATTCTTCGGAGTTGGCGGCTTATTGCCGTGGAGAGGCAATGAAATATATTCTGTTTTGGATTATGGATATCCCTCAACTCATTGCAACGGGTCTTACAGGTATAATCGTTTTTTCATATATTTGCGCTTTAAATTTTGGATTGGCACTATTTTTGCTGCTTTATATTCCTATTGCATTCTTTCCCAGCAATGGGTTTGCCAATAAGGTTAAAGCTTTAACGAAAAAAATTGTTGATAGCAATGCTAAAATGAATCAGATTATCAATGATACTTTTAAAGGAATCAAGTCTGTAAAAGCAATGGTTTTGGAGAAATTGCAAATTAATAAGCTGAAAGAAGTAAGTGATGAAAGCACATCTACTTGGAGCAAAGTTGCTTTATATGACAATATGTCCGGCATATGGGTTAACAATTTTTCCGATACTTTGTTTACCGGAGTAACTTTTGGTTTCACTTCATATTTAATTGTTATTGGTAAAATGACTGTGGGTAATCTTATTGTTATTTTAAATTATACCGGCAGATTACTTGGTGTTACAAAACAATTTATGAGTACAAATTATAATTTTAAAGGTCAATTAGGGGAATATAATAAACTATTTGATATTATTACAATGCCTATTCCCCGCGATGATGGAAATATGCCGTTTTCTTATAAGGATAGTATACAATTTTCCGATGTTACTTTTGCTTATACCGAAGAACGCGGCAACATTCTGAAGTCGCTGAATTTGACGATTCATAAAAATGAATGGCTTGGAATTGTGGGAGCGAGCGGTACCGGAAAAACTACCATATTTGATTTGCTTTTGAAATTTTATTCACCGCAAGGTGGTACAATTACTATTGATGGAACCAGCATTAACGTAATTGACTCAACGTCGCTCAGAAGTAAAATTGCCAAAGTATCTCAAGACACTTTTTTGTTTCCCGGTACAATAAAAGAAAATCTACTTTTAGGAAATCCAAATTCAACTGACGAGCAGCTAAACGATATTTTGAAAAAAGTTAGCTTAGATAATTTTGTAAGCAAACTGCAAGACGGTCTTAATACCGATATAGGTGAAAATGGTATGCTTTTATCCGGAGGCGAACGGCAAAAACTCGGTTTAGCACAAGGATTACTTAGAAATTGTGAAGTTATTTTATTAGATGAAGTAACTGCAAATATCGATAGAGACTCAGAAGATGAAATAAGAAATGTAATACGTGCTATTCAAAAAGAAAAAGACCTTACAATTATCACCATATCGCATCGTATTGATTTCTTAAAAGATGTCGACCGGATAGTCGTATTGGAAAATGGACGCATAAAAGAAGAAACCACTTATAAAAAATATATGATGAGATAAAAAAATAAAAAAAGATTTGTTTTAAATTTCTTGATTTCATCATTTGGCGGCAGAGTGCGTTTACTTGTATAATTTTGCTGTTTTGTGACTTTATAAACGCACTCTAAATCAATTTATTTAGTTTATCAAATTTATTAAAAATAAATTCTTTATAATAAAAGAAAGGCAGATATTCCAATGAAAAAAGAAACTGTACATATTATTTCTCACTCACACTGGGACAGAGAATGGTATCTTCCATTTGAACAGCACCGTATGAGACTTGTCGAACTGTTTGATACTCTGTTCGATTTATTCGATACCGGAGATGATTATAAATGCTTTTTCCTTGACGGCCAAACAATCGTTATAGACGATTATCTTGCTATCAAACCCGAAAACCGCGATAAACTGATTAAATATGTTAAAGAAGGCAGACTTCTTGTAGGACCTTGGTATGTTCTTCAAGACGAGTTCTTAACCTCAAGTGAATCAAATGTCCGCAATCTGCTTACTGGTTTGCGTGAAGCGAAAAAATATGGCGAACCTACAATGGTCGGATATTTCCCCGATGCGTTTGGAAATGCCGGACAAATGCCGCAATTGCTCAAACAGGCAGGAATGGACGCGGTTATATTTGGACGCGGCGTAAAACCGATAGGTCCCGACAACGAAGTTACCGAAACCGGCGATTTTGAATCAGTTTATTCCGAAATGAACTGGGCTTCACCTGATGGAAGCGAATTATTCGGAATATTATTCGCAAACTGGTATTCAAACGGCAACGAAATCCCCGTAGACGAAGAAGAAGCAAAAAGATACTGGGAAGCAAGATTAAACGGTGTACGCAGATTTGCTTCAACCGGCGAGTATTTGCTTATGAATGGCTGCGACCATCAGCCCGTTCAGGCTAATCTTGCAAAAGCTATCGAAACTGCAAGAAAATTATACCCTGATATAGAATTCAAGCACTCCGATTTTCCAACATATATCAAAGCTGTAAAAGAAAATTCCAAAAACAAGCTTTCAACTGTAACCGGAGAACTTACAAGCCAACAGACAGACGGTTGGTATACACTTGTAAATACTTCCTCATCACGTATTTATTTAAAGCAGATGAACCGCAAAAACGAAGTAATGCTCTCATCTATTGCTGAACCTCTTGCTTCCGCCGCATCATTTTTCGGCGCAAAAGTTCCGGCTCACTGGTTCGATTACGCATGGAAAAAACTCATGCAGAACCACCCGCATGACAGTATCTGCGGATGCAGCTGCGATGAAGTAAACCGTGAAATGAAAACAAGATTTGAAAAATCAATGCAGGTAACAGACGAGCTCATCAAAAATTCTCTTAAGACTTTGGCAAATGCTCAGGACACCTCCATGTTCGGCGAAAATGAAATACCGTTTGCAGCATTTAACACAAGCGGCTGGGATAAATCCGGTATCGTTGACGCAGAAATATACCTCTCACCCGATTATTCATGCAGATGGGGACAGATTTTTGAAGAACAGGAAAAGCTCAATGTTTCTGATTGGTGCGTAAAAGACACTGCCGGCAATTTATATGCCTGTGCAATTGAAGATTTAGGCGTAGTATTCGATTATGATTTACCTAAAGACGCTTTCCGCCGTCCGTATCTTAGCCGCAAACTCCGCGTTACATTTGACGCACCGTCAATTCCCGCAATGGGTGTATGCAAATTCGCGCTCTGCCCTGTTGCGAAAGTTCAGTCCGGCTCACTTATCACCGGCGAAAATGTAATGGAAAATGACCTTGTAAAAGTTGAAATTGCCGCTGACGGTACATTCACTCTTACAGATAAAAAATCCGGCGCATCAAGAAGCGGACTCGGATATTACGAAGACACTGGAGATATCGGAAACGAGTATATTTACGCAATGCCGAAAAATACTACTCCGATTTTAAGCCGCGGTATGAAAGCCGATATCCGTATTGCGGAAGACAGTGAATTCCGTGCAGTATACGAAATCAAGCACAAAATGATGATTCCGAAATCCGCAGATGATACGCTTGAAAAAGAAAGACGTCATCTCGTTGAATTCAGAAGCAGAAAAGCCGGACGTTCCGCTGAACTTGTTGAAACCGAAATCACAACTACACTTACTCTCGAACGTCAAAATCCTATGCTTAAAATCAAATCTTCACTTGACAATCAGAGCTCAGACCACCGTCTGCGCATGATGTTCCCAAGCTGTATGGATACTGATACCCATATCGCAGATTCAATTTTTGAAGCAGCTGAACGTTCAAACCGCGTATCTAAAGAGTGGCAGAACCCGTCCAACTGTCAACATCAGCAGTATTTCGCAGGCATATCCGACGGTAAAATCGGTATGACTGTCGCAAACATAGGTCTTAACGAATACGAAGTTCTTCCCGATGACAACAATACAATCGCGGTTACTCTGCTCCGCTGCACAGGAGAAATCGGTGACTGGGGCGTATTCCCGACACCGGAAGCTCAGTGTATCGGCAAAACCGAAGTTGAACTCGCCGTAATGCTCCACGCAGGCAATTCAATTGAGAGCGGCGCATTTGCCGAAGCATACAAATATCAGCAGCCGATTCTCACAATGCAGACTAAGGTACACAGCGGCTCAAATGACAGCGCGCTTATAGACTGGAGCGGCGATTCACTTGCGCTTACTTCTCTTAAACCTGCTGACAACGGAAACGGAAATATAATCAGATTTGTAAACTATTCCGGCAAACCGACCACTCTTAAACTTAAGGTAAACTTCCCCCATTCCGAAATCGCACACGCAAGCGTAACGGAAATTGCGGACAAGGTTTTAGGCAAGGATAATATCACTGCCGAAATCAATCCTCATGAAATATATACTCTTTTAATAAAATAATATCTGCTAAAAAAGCGGTACAGCTCAAATCAGGCTGCCACCGCTTTTTTTATATTAAAATCATCTTACCGCGAGCTTGTCGGCATAGTCAAGGTAATACTTTATTCCCTCTCCCGGAACATTCCACGGGATATGATTGCCTATGCACATAACATAACCGCCGGTCATTTTTGAGGTTTCCACCATTGATTCTACCATCTTGCGAATTGCGTCTTTATCGCATGATGACAAAATACGGTTATCGCCCTCTCCCGCCAAAAAGCAGTCCTTATGTTTCTTTGCGATTGCCTTATAATTTGTATACGGCTCCGAAATTATTCCCGAAGCTCCGCAAGCCATTACATCATCGGCATACTGGTCAATGCACCCGTCAACCATGAAAAATACTCGCTTGCCGGCTTTTTTTAAGATATCCCAATATTCTTCATATCTCGGGAAAATATATTTATGCATCCATTCCGGTGAGCATACCGGACCGCGTGTTGTAACAATATCATCATGGCACGTTACAAAATTAACCGGCAGACGCGCAAATGCTTTGAATACACGTCGGTTTATCTCGGCAAATTCGTCCATTATGCGCTCGAACCGCTCATCAAGGCACGTCTGTAGGAATAAATCCCAGCCAAAAGTCAGAAGCGGCCACATAAACATCGTATTATAAAAACCGACTGAAGCAAGGCTTCCTTCAGGAGCACGTTCGCCCCATTCTTTCGGGAACCAGTTTTTATATCTGTTATATATGACTTCTTCTGACGAATAATCCGCGCTTTCAACTACGGGTATGTCTGAAAAATCCGCATGTTCAAGCGGCGAAAAATTGAAAACATCATCTTCGGTTTCAAATTTCAGTCCCCAGTCCCAGCGTGATGTCTGACCTGCTCCCCATCTAACCGTACCGTGTTCTACATCATCTGACGGCTTTGGAATAGGGTCATCACTCTCGGGAACTCCCAGTTCAAGCTGAGGATAAAGTTCCTGTAATTTCAGGCGGCACTGCCTTGGGTGCTCAAAATAATTTATGCCCGTAAGATAAGTTTCGGCATCGGGATTAGACCAGTGTTCCCAGTGCGGGATTTTTTTCGGTGCAAGTCCCATGAACGCTAAATATTTATTTGAAAATTCCATGATATCACTTCTCCCTTAATTTTCAGGTTGATTGATTTTACCATATAAATTAAGCAAGTGCAATAAAAATTTTAAATTTTGTCCGATTGTGCATACTTTATATTATTTTAGTCTGAGATTGACTTTATATATTTATAATGCTATAATGATTCCAAGCAATTTTTGAAATAAACGGAGGCATTATGGAAAATATATTATCAAACGAATTCAAATCACATCCGTTATTTGAGCCGCTTAAGCTCAAAAATATTACCGCTCCGTCACGTATAGTGCGTTCCGCTACCGAGATGTTTTTAGCTTTACCGGACGGTCATACAGATGAAGCCGAAATCAAAATGTTTAAAGCACTTGCACCTGAACATATCGGAATTATTATGACAGGACACTCATGCGTTTCACCTGAAGGAAGGTCAAATCCCGGGCAAAATGCAATATGGGACGATGAATTTATTCCTGACCAGTGCAAAATAGCAACAGCCGCAAAAATATACGGCTCAAAAGTTATGCTGCAATTAGGTCACGGAGGAATGAAGGCGGAAGGCTCAAACGGTGGCAGACCAGTATACACTCCTGACACAATGACAAAAGAGCAGATAAAAGCAACCGTAAAAGCGTTTGCCAAGGCCGCATACCGCGCAAAGCTCAGCGGATTCAACGGAATAGAGCTTCATGGCGCTCATTACTACCTACTCTCACAGTTTTTCTATCCTCAGATAAATCACCGAACCGATGAATACGGCGGTTGTGCGGAAAATCGATTCCGCATTATCCGCGAATGTGCGGAGGCGGTAAAAATAAAATGCGGCGATAATTTCCCAGTGCTCCTCAAAATTAACGGCGATGACGGAAATCCTGAAAGCGATTATTTTAATGATTTATGCAAAGCAGTCGAAATATGCGAAAAATGCGGAATTGAAGCAGTTGAAATCAGCGGTTCAAGTGCAAATCCTGCCGGAAAACCCGCCGCACCCTACTTTTTTGAAACTGCACGCAAACTTCACGAAATAACTGATATAAATTTGATATTGGTAGGCGGTATCAGAACGCTTTCCGAAATTGAAACCATTTTAAGCAGCGGAATCTCGGCAGTATCGTTTTCACGTCCGTTTATCTGCCGTCCGGATTTCATTACACGGCTTTTTGAAAGCGATGACAAAAAATCAGAATGTATTACGTGCAATGGCTGTTTCAGTCATTTTGACAGAGTTAAAAATACTCGCTGTATCAAACAAACTAATTAAATATTAACAAAACAATAGACGGAATGAAAATTTGCTTCACTCCGTCTTTATTTTAATAAAAACAAATATTTTTATTAAGCTTGAATAGATTTAATCCATTGAACTTGCAGTATTGTTAAAATCTTCAATTTGTTTTGTTATAAGCTTCTCTACTCTTGCCGTAACTGATGCCACATCATCCGATTTCGGAAGAAATACCGATGATGTATAGTTATTCTTTAATGTACCCGACCATACACCTGTACCCAAATCGTTCAAAGATGAATTAAATATTATGTCTATCATTTCAGCTGAATCATCGTCACGTGATACTTTTGATTTTAAAATAACATCAATATATGTAGGTATAACGTTAATTCTCGAATAATATGCATAATTATTCAAAAGCACTCCTATATTATCAAGCCTTTCAGCAGATACTGTCCGTGGAATTACCGAAACCGCTCCTCCTTCAACTAAAGAATAGTAATTTTCCTGACTTTCATCAAATTTAGGAGGTGGAATTATTCCAATTTCATCATCCATATCTCGCAGCATAGAAACTTCATTTATATATGCCGCAGCAAATAACGCATGACGGTTTGGGAAAAGTGTATAATCATATCCGCCAATATCATCGTATGTATTATAATAAGTCTGATTACCCTGATTTAAATGAACTATTTCTTGAATTACATTCGTTGCTTTTTCAT